>JBLHMP010000046.1:0-30724 GCA_047623555.1 Granulosicoccus sp. | reverse complement strand
CTAGGTCAGTCTTAAACGCTCATTGACAGGCAGTGCATGGCTCGTGACTTCGACCGACAAGTTGCGGAGGTTCAAATCCGTGCTGCAATTCTCAACCGATATACTGCTCTCGGCATACCTCGAACCGTTACTGTAGGATAAATCCGTCCGGGCTAAGGGGCTCCTCGACCACGGGCCTTTTTGTGCAACAAAGCCCTGCTTTGGAAATTTATCGAACTGGCCCCGTCGGTCTATGAGCGCGTTGATGACAGCAACGGTAATGCAGGCGATGTCTTTCGCTATGCCATCACATTGTTTGAAGACGTCGCCTCAAAAGCATCTCAAAATCCCGAGATTTTGGCCGAACGCATTTTCGATGCAATCTCGGGCAACGGTTATGGTCAGTGGGATGATGTGATCCAATATGTTGGGCCAGCACTCGGACCCGCCGGGATCGCCGCACTTAAGTTTAGAATTGACGCAGAGGGAAAATCAGAAACCGAACGGTCGGATCAAACGTCTGGAAACGTGATCCAAATCGGGCGGCGACCGGTGTTCAAACATATATCGGGGTTGGGATTAATCCCCGGCCTCGACGAACCGGACGATAATGTTGAAGTAGGTACGCCCTCTTTCAGCCAGTCAGATTATAGCGGCTGGCCCTCGGCAGTCTGGCCCTTCCAATCGCATTGGTTTTGTCGCCGGTCTCAGTGCTGTCCACCACCTCGATCCTGTCTGCCTCCTTTCTTCTCGGCGCTGAGATCAATTCAGATGCTGAGACCCGCGCCCAAACGCGCGAGGCACTGCGTGTGCAACATCAAAACTTGCTACAGTGTGCGGCACAGGATGAGGCCGCATGGCGTCAAGAATGCGCGCGCGGCGGATGCGGGCCGGTTGCCAGCGAGTTGGAAACGCATTTTCAACTCACAGTCGCCGATGCGCAAGGGATGCTGGATCAGATTGTGTCACTGAAGGAGGCTGAGAGCCGCAATTCAGAACTGCTGGCCCGCATGGTCACGACGTTCGAAAGTTTGGGGTTTTTTGGTGCTGGACGTCAGATCTTGCTGCCGTTGTTCCTTGCGATCAGTTTGGAACTTGGGGCACTATTTGGTCCCGCATTATTACTGCGGCGTAGGAAATGAGGAATAAATTGATTTGTTATTGATCAATAAATACCTATAATGTGAGTAATAAACCTAAGAGATATTCATCATGAACTGGAACAGGCAACATCCCGACTGGCCAAACTGGCGCTTTGATCAAGCACAATTGGCTAATCTTGAGCGCCAGTTTCTTCTCGGATCGGGTCGCCTGATGGGTGCTTGGCAACATCTAGGGAACGCTGACAAAGACCAACTCAAGTTTGACCTGCTCAGCGATGAAGCGATGAAGACATCCGAGATTGAGGGGGAATTTCTGGATCGGGCGTCGGTACAATCTTCCGTTCGCCGCCAATTTGGTCTGACCGTTGATCGTAAATCTGGCCCCGCTGAAAATGGCATCGCTGAGCTGATGGTGTCTTGTTTCAACAGTTTTGGTGAAGCGCTCAGCGATGACATGATGTCCCAATGGCATCGATTAGTCTGCGCCGGACGCAGTGACCTGTCCGTAGTTGGTGGCTACCGCGAGCACAGCGCACCTATGCAGGTCGTGTCTGGTCCTCTGCAAAAACCTACCGTTCATTTTGAGGCCCCGCCATCCGATCAAATGAAAGCTGAAATGGCGCGTTTTACGGCATGGTTTGAGAACTGCGACTTACCCGCGCTTACCAAAGCTGGACTAGCGCACCTGTATTTTGTGACCATTCACCCATTTGAGGATGGCAATGGACGGATTGCGCGTGCGCTGAGTGAAAAGGCTTTGGCGCAAGCCTTTGGGCAACCCAGCTTGCTGGCCTTGTCGCGGCAGATCGAAGCCCAACGAAAGGGCTACTACGAAGCCTTACATGCAAGCAATACATCGCTTGAGGCAACAAATTGGTTGCTGTGGTTTGGCCAAACTACACTGGATGCCCAAGCCTATTCGATCGCCATGATCGACCATCTGATTGCCAAAACCAAAATGATGGACCGGTTACGCGGCCAGTTAAACCCGCGCCAGGAGAAAGCCCTGATCCGCATGTTCGAGGCTGGGCCTGACGGGTTTCTTGGCGGGTTGAGTGCCAAGAATTACATCAGCATCACCGACACCAGCGTCCCCACCGCCACCCGCGACCTTGGTGATTTGGTCGCCAAAGGCGCATTGACCCGCACTGGTGAACGTAAAGCAACACGCTATTGGTTGAAGGCTTAGGGGCAACCAGATCACAGTTCCCCCAAACGGGGCTTTTTAAAGCCCCGTATAGAAAGCCAACACATTCTTGCCGCTCTGGTGTGACCTGGCGCTTCCATACCGTTCAGTAGTATTATTGTTGATCTATCCACGACGGCCACACTCGGCGCACCCACAAATAGCTTGTCGGAGCGGCTCAGTTTCCTCAACCGCCCAGCCAATACGCGCCTGCTTGTACAGCAATTGACAGGGCGGCTTTTCTTAAAGCGAACCAGTAAACGTTTGTCAGGAATTTTGCGCCGTTGGGCGAAGGCACTTTGGGGTCCTGCTGGGATTCACACCGGACAATGACCCTTACCGCACGCATGACTTTGGCATGGTGGATGTCGATGGTGAACGCGTGATGTTCAAAGTGGACGCCTATGACAAAGACCATGAATACGGCTCGCCCGATCCAACCGATCCATCGGTCATTGCCCGTGTCCTCACGATCCTTCTCGCGTCAGAATACTAATCCCTTAACCTCACAAACATGGACCTTGACCAATACGCCTCCATTCCTCGATTGGCGTATTGGGTGGCGTCATCATTGCCCGCATTGCCGGGCTTTGGTGGCTCGACCCGTTGTTAGCGTTGTTTGTTGCGGGCAATATCATCTGGGCCGGCTGGTCGGTGTTGAAGGAATCGGCCGGAGGGTTGATGGACGAGGCCCCGGCCCGCCAAGACATTGACGCGATACACCGTGCAATATCTGCTGCCGGCCAAGGTGCCGTTCTGGCCCATGATCTGCGGGCGCGGCGCGCGGGAAATACCACATTCATCGAATTCCACCTGATTGTGCCGGGGCAAATGACCGTCACCGTATCGCATGATATTTGTGACCGGATAGAACAGGCGCTAATCGCTGAGTTTGGGTTTGTCGAAACGGTGATCCATGCGGAACCCGAAGGTCATGCCAAAGCCGAAGCTATCGTATTGAATCACTCTACCGACGCATTCTGACGACGAATTCTGCGCGCTTCGCCAAGGAATATAAACCTCTGATGCTGATTTGTCTGGGAACCAGCCGCAGTGGCGGTTAAACCGTCCCGAACCAAAATATGTGAAAGATCCCTCTCCAGATGTGCCCAGCACCCCTTACAGACAAAACTGATCGCGGCTTTATAATTCCTATTGGCGGCGGCGAAGACCGTGTCAAAGACATGCAAATCCACCGCAAATTCGTCGAGCTTTCAGGCGATGCGGCGGCCGATATCATCATCATCCCCACCGCCTCGCAGCTTGAGGAAACCGGGCCAGATTATCACCGTATCTTTATCGAACTGGGTGCGGGCAAAGTCGAATACCTGCCAATCACCCAGCGGGCGGATTGTGAAAACCCGACTTTCGCCGACCTGCTGGACAAGGCCACAGGCATTTTCATCACTGGCGGCAACCAATTGCGCCTGTCCACGATCCTTGGCGGCACTCTTGTCGCGCAGAAAATCCGCCGCCAGAACGCTGTCGGCGTACCGGTTGCGGGCACCTCGGCGGGGGCGTCGATCATGTCCGAACATATGGTTGCCGGTGGCTCTAGCAACAGCGCCCCGGCCGAGGGTGCCATTAGCCTTGCGCCCGGTCTTGGCCTGACCAACGCAGTTATCATCGACCAGCATTTCACCCAACGAAACCGTTTGGGCCGCCTGCTGACCGCATCATCCTACAACCCGTTCCTGATTGGCCTGGGCATCGACGAAGACACCGCCGCCTTTATCGGTCCGGATAATGTCTTCGAAGTCATCGGCAGCGGCACCGTCACCGTGGTCGACGCCAGTCACCTGACCCATTCGTCAATGTGGGACGCAAGCGAAGGCGAGGCGATCAGCCTTTTGGGATTACGTATTGACGTTATGGGCGAAGGCTGTCGCTATGATCTGACCAATCGACAGGCATTTCCGCCGCGCAAACATTCAGAATTCTGCACCTTGCCCGTATAAACAATAAAAAATCCGTTACCGGATACCAAAGAACAGGGAATAAACTCATGAAAATCGTTTCAACCAATGTCTTTGTCGGCCCCAACGTCTGGGCCAGTTTTCCGGTCATCCGCCACGTTATCGACCTTGGAGTGCTCGAAGACTGGCCTTCGGTCAAACTTGGCGACGGTTTTATTGAGGGGCTAACCGCGGCCCTGCCCGGCCTGCGCGAACATGGCTGTTCTTATCGCGAACCCGGCGGATTTATTCGTCGTCTGCGCGAAGATGAAGGCACCTGGATGGGCCACATCATGGAACATTGCGCGCTGGAAATCCAAAGCATGGCCGGCATCGACGTCACATTTGGGCGTACGCGAGGCACCGGTGTGCCGGGGCAGTACAACATGGTTTACGCCTATGGTCAGCGGGATGTGGGCTTGTCTGCCGGCCAACTGGCAATGGCGTTGTTGATGCATTTGCTGCCGGACAATGTGAAATCCCTCATCGACTTTGATATTGATCCCAATTTTGATTGGGAGGACGAACTGAAATCCTTTGTGCTCTCGGCCCAACGTCGTGAATTTGGCCCCTCGACCGGGTCTTTGGTCGCCGCCGCCGAAGAGCGTGACATACCTTGGATCCGCCTGAACGCCTATTCTTTGGTGCAGTTTGGTCATGGTAAATATCAGCAGCGAATTCAGGCGACGATCACCAGCAAAACCAGCCATATCGCCGTCGAAGTGTCCTGCGACAAGGAAGACACCCACAATCTGATGAACGATCTTGGCCTGCCGGTGCCACAACAATCCATGGTCTATTCGCCCCGCGAAGCCATCCGCGCCGCGCGTCGCATTGGCCACCCGGTGGTGCTCAAACCGCTCGATGCCAACCACGGACGCGGTGTGTCGATCAACCTGATGACCGACGCCGAAGTCGAAACCGCATTTGCCGAGGCCCGCGAACATTCCAAAAGCCGCGCCATTCTGGTCGAGAGCTTTGTCACCGGCTTTGATCACCGCATGCTGGTGGTTAACAACGAACTGGTCGCCGTCGCCAAACGCGTGCCCGGCCATGTGGTTGGCAATGGTCGCGATACGATTGCCCAGTTGATCGAAGAAGTGAACAGCGACCCCCGTCGTGGCATTGGCCATGAAAAGGTGCTGACCAATCTGGAATTGGACAAACAGGCGCATCGCCTAATGGAAGACGCCGGCGTCACCGCCGAAACCGTGCTGCCCGATGGCGAAATGTTGTATTTGCGGTCCACTGCGAACCTATCCACCGGCGGCACCGCAATTGATCTGACCGACGTCGTGCATCCGGACAACCGCGACATGGCCGAACGCGCCATCAAGGCGGTGGGCCTGGACGTTGGCGGCGTTGATTTCCTGATCGACGATATTGCGCGATCATACAAAGAAATCGGCGGTGCCATTGTTGAGGTCAACGCCGCCCCCGGTTTCCGCATGCACGTTGCCCCGTCCGAGGGCACGCCGCGCGATGTGGCCGGTAAAGTCATCGACATGCTGTTCCCGATTGGTACAAAAAAACGCATCCCGATTGCTGCGATCACCGGCACCAATGGTAAAACCACGACATCGCGGATGCTTGGCCATATCATGAAAACCAGCGGCGCCACCGTTGGCATGACCTCAACCGATGGCGTTTATGTCGATGGCAAACTAAGCGTCAAAGGCGATATGACCGGCCCGAAATCCGCCCATATCGTACTGCGCGACCCGTCGGTTGATTTCGCGGTGATGGAAACCGCGCGTGGTGGTCTGGTGCGCGCGGGCCTTGGCTATCAACGCTCAGACGTTGCCGCCTGTCTGAATGTGACGGCGGATCATCTGGGTCTTGGCGGCGTTGATACGCTGGAACAACTGGCCGTGGTCAAACGCGTCGTGATCGAATCCGCCACCGATACCGTGGTGCTGAACGCGGATGATATCCACTGCTTGCGCATGGCCGATTTTGCCGATGCCAAGACGATTTGTTATGTCACAATGAACGCCGAACATGCGCTGGTTAAGGAACATATCAAGGCTGGTGGCCTTGCTGTTGTGCTTGAAAAAGGCATGAACGGCGACATGATCACCATCTATCACAACGGCACGCATATGCCGGTTTTGTGGTCGCATCTGGTGCCCGCCACGCTTGAGGGCAAGGCGATGTACAACGTGCAAAACTCTATGTTCGCCACCGCTATGGCCTATTGCTTTGGCGTTGATCTGGATAACATTCGCCATGGGTTACGTACATTTGACACCAGCTTTTTCCAGGCCCCGGGACGCACGAATATCTTTGACGAATACCCGTTCAAGGTGCTGTTGGACTATGCCCATAACCCCGCCGCATTCGCCGCCATCTCCGATCTTGCCGACCGTATGGACGTCACCGGCCAACGCCTGTTGGTGGTCTCGGCCCCTGGCGACCGGCGCGACGAGGACATCATGGAAGCCACCCGCATTCTGGCCGGACATTTTGACCATTTCATCTGCAAAGCCGATGACAACCGCCGTCGTCGAGGCCCCGACGAAGTCCCGCAAATGCTGCGTGCTGGCCTGATGCAACATGGCGTGTCCGAGGACGCCATCACCATAATTTCGGACGAGGTTGAGGCGATAGATCATGCGCTGAACATGGCCGAAGACGGCGACCTGCTGGTGATATTCGGCGACAATTCGGCCCGCAGCTGGAAACAAATCGTGCATTTCCGCGATGATGAAAAATCCGAAACCCCGGCCAAACCCACGGCGCCCCCCGCCGGCACCACAGATCCGGAAATCGAAGGCGAAGTCCTGATCCGCGACGAGCGAGGTGTCAGATTGGCGCGCAACACAGACGAAGACGGCGATTGAGGGGCACGTCATGGACAGCATCGAAGATATCGAAGACGCCCTGACAATCGACATCCCGCAATCAGATGCCCTGTTGGTGCAAGATTGCCGCCGCCTGACTGGCCCCGGATTGTTGTGGGATCACGCAGGCGCCGTGTTGCAGCTTTCGTTCACCGGTTTTGCCCCGGAACAAATCGCCGACCTGTGGCAAACGCAAGCGCGCCGGGTGCTGAACGCTATCGAATGGAGCGATGAGCGGACCACATCGCGCACCTATGATGGTGGTATGAATCTGGCGCTGTCCGCTCCGATGGACCAGCTTTATTCGGCAATTTTCGTCGCCCAAACCGCATGGTCTCTCTGTGCCGCCGAGCTTTTGTCGGTCCCAGCCGGTGACTTTGACGCTCTGGTCAATGACCTCAAATCGGTCATGGCGCGCGAGGCAAACCCCACCCTGATCGCGCTGCTGAATGCAGGCCGAGCCCGTGATATCGACGTATTATGCGACGATGATGACCTGTCGCTGGGCCACGGCACCGGATCACAAACCTGGCCAGTTGCGGCCCTGCCCGCGCCCGATGATGTCGATTGGCCCGCACTGCACAACATCCCTGTCGCGCTGATTACCGGCACCAACGGCAAGACCACAACCACCCGCCTATGCGCCGCCATCGCCAAAGCGGCAGGCAAAATCGCCGGTCTCACCTCAACCGATTTCGTCCGCGTCGGTGACGACATTCTGGATCACGGCGACTATTCCGGCCCCGGCGGCGCGCGCCTGCTGTTGCGCGATCCACGCCTGGAAATCGCATTCCTCGAAGTCGCCCGCGGCGGCATCCTGCGCCGGGGCCTGCCCATCCGTCAGGCCAAAGTCGCCATCGTCACCAACGTCGCCAACGACCACCTTGGCCAATATGGCGTCAATACCGTTCCCGAATTGGCCCGCGCCAAATTCGCCGTACACCGCACATTGACCCGTGATGGCATACTGGTGCTAAACGCCGACGACCCATATGTCGTGACCGAGGCCGCCCGCACCCGCGCCAACATCTGCTGGGTGTCGCTGGATGTGCAATCACCCCACATTCAGGCCGCGCGTAATGCCGGCCACCCCTGCGCCTGGGCAGATCAGGGCATGATCCACTACTTCGATGGCAAAACCACAGTTGCCATCATGCAGATCAACGACATCCCACTGACCATGAAGGGCGCAGCGCGTTATAATATTTTGAACGCACTGGCCGCCGCCTGCGCCGCTCGCGCGCTTGGCTTGGACAATGACGCGATCCAAAAGGGGCTTTCTTCGTTTCGCAATGATCCAGCTGACAACCCCGGTCGCCTAAACGAATTCAACGTCAACGGAGCCCGCCTGTTTGTCGATTTCGCCCATAATCCGCATTCCATCTCTGCCGTCGCCGAAACCCTTTCGGCTATGCCCGCAAAACGCCGGATCGTCATTCTTAGCCACGCTGGAGATCGTTCAGATCAGGACATTCGCGATGTGACGCTAACGGCATTAAGTATGAAGCCGGACCTGATCCTCGCCACCGAATTGCCTGACTATTTGCGCGGACGAGACACCGGTGAGGTGAGCAAACTCATTGCCGATACCTGTGTTGAACAAGGCCTGCGCGACGAACAAATCCTGCGTGCCACATCTCCATTAGACGCAGTCCAGCAGGTCATCAACCTTGCGCAACCCGGCGATGCCGCGCTGCTTCTCGTTCTGTCAAACCGCGAGCAGATATTTGAATTGTTGGCGCCTAGCCCGACTTGATTGCGTAGGGTGGGTGAAAACCCACGCGCCTTTTGGGTTCAAAGCACCCGTTCTGCCTTTTTCCCCCAATCCGGCCCGTTCACCGTCAACCCCATGATCTGCTCAAGCAATGCGCTATAATCTGCGGGCCTCGCCACATAAGGAAAATGTCCGCCACTGGTGAACCGATAGGCCACACCTGGTGACAACCGCGCCCGCACCGCCGCACGCATCGCAGGTGGAATCAACGGATCATCGTCAACTTCGATCGTCACAATATTCGAAGCATCCAGCGCCACAGCAGGCAATTCTGGCCCAACCTTTAAAGCCATCAATCGGGCGCGCAATTCAGGCTCCAGAATGCGCCCTCCCGCTTCAACCAACAATAACTCTATCAGATCAGCCTGATCCGGATGTCCTTCGGCCCAAGCTTTCAGGCCAACACCAAAACCGGCGCGCAATTCCTCAATCGGAGCCGCCACAAGATCAAGCGCATAGGGTTTCATCTGATCCAACCCAATCACTGAATGCAGTGTATTCGCAGCGATCAATTTATTGATCCGCAACGGGTATTCAGCAGCGAAATACTGCGCCACATACCCCCCCAGAGAGGACCCCAGAACTGTGGCACGCGCGATCCCCAGGTAATCCAGCAATCCTACAATATCACGCGCCCAATCGCCCACACCACCGCTATCTGGATAGCTAATCGCGATCATCCGCACCCGCCCGGCCAATGCTCGGATCTGGTTCCAGAACACATCTGCCCGACCCAGAGTGCCGGGGATCAACACCAGAACCGGACCATCACCGCCACTATCAATCACGCCCCAATCCCGCCCGTTCAACATCACGCGTATTTCTGGGAAATCAACGGTAAACCGGTCACGGTCTTTGATCAAAACGTTACTCATACAAAGGCATCCTTGATTGCAAGCTACGAAACACGGGCATGCGGTGCGGTTGGCATATCGCTGAAATCAAACCTGATCGCACCTGGCGTTATCATTAGGGTACTCTGCGCCAGCAATAGAGAGAACCCCAAGTCATAAGTGTTTGAAGGTTTCGCACAGTTATAGTGGCAGGGCTTTGATCATCAAAGCAAACAGAGATGGTCGCGAGAATTCGGACCAGTAGTCAAGTACCAGTGCTATTTCGCTCTGTTTGTGTGACGTTCGGATTAACTCGCCCCAATCGTGCAAACCAAAGAACACTGCTGACAATTCAGGCAACACCCGTAATTCTCCCATGTTCATTTCCCTCTGTGTCAGCACCACCCTCATCAGCGGCCAGATCATCCATTTCATCCCGGAAGAATCGGTGACAGGCACGGCCAGCCCGCTTGGCGCTATAAAGCGCCAAATCTGCATCGTGCAATAATTGTGCAGCCTTTGCACCGGTTGGACCCACTGCAAGAACGGTTCCAATGCTAGCAGAAATTTTGCACGTCTGGCCATTGAATGGCATCGGCTTTTCCAGCTCACCAATAAGCCGTGTGGCGATCTGTCCCAATCGCGCCTCATCACAAAGGCCGTTAAATATGAGCACGAATTCATCGCCGCCAACCCGGGCAACCGTATCCTGTTCGCGGATTTGGGCCACCATGATACGAGCCGCCTCTTGCAACACGTGATCGCCCCCAGCGTGTCCCATCGTGTCGTTCACCGATTTAAAGAAGTCCAAATCAAGATGCATAAGAGAAAATGGCGTCCCCGCCACGATCAACCTAGACAGAATATGATCCATCGCCCGGCGGTTTTTCAAACCCGTCAACGTATCGGTAAACGCCTGTTCCTCGGCTGCAATTTTTGCCCCTTGCAAACGCTGGTTCAGCTTGCGCGACGCCTCCATCGCAGCCGATTTTGCCTCAACCAGGTAAAGCAATTCTATGGTCAGATCTGTAGCCGGAAAATCGGCACTGGTCAGATCATAGTCACGCACAGCATCCAGCACTGAAATACCAAAAGACAGGTTAATCACCGCTCCTTTCCCGTCCGGAAGCCGCGTCAACACCCCTTTGAGCGCGGTGCGTGGTTCATCGCGAAACTGCAAATGTAGGGTAGAGTCCTGCCTTGCTAACAATTCCTGCATGTCGCGAATGGCGCGTGGGCGATTCAATTCAACCAGTTCCAGAAACCGTTGACCAACCAACACGTGATCAGTACGAAGCTTTTGCAACGTTGGCCCAGCGTGCCGAATATGACCAGTACCATCCAGCACAACCGACATCGGACATAACCGGTCAAGCATCAGCCCCAGATCGTCAAACCCCATCATCCGAGTCGCGCCCCCAAATCAAACGAGCGCCCCTCGGCCCAGGCCGATTCGACAACAGTGATGTCGACCACCTCTGCGCCATAGGCACCACCGTGATGATCCAGCACCACCAAAGCCCCGTAATCATCCGCCATAGCCCGCAACACACCCAGCATTACACTGCCAAACCCCGCCAATCCCGGATGGCAGGTCAGGCTAAACTGCCCGGCGGTATGTTCGCGCAATTCTAACGCTGGCAGGTTCAGATCAGACACCGCCAACCGGGCCCGATCGGGCAAATCATCCAGAGAATGCAGGAACTCAGTGTAATTGACGCCGCCAAACCGCAACAAACGCCGCAAAGATTCGACATTTGGATTGGACACCAGAAACGTGCCCACATCCTCAAGTACGTCCGGCAAATCACGATCCAAATTGGCACATAAAGCCGCAAGAACCCGGCGCGACAGGTCCTCGTCATAGAGTAACATCGCCTCAAAATCGGTAAAATCCAGACCAGCGGCCTCGGTCACCGCCAACCAGCGGGCAGGACCGTAGGTGTGACAGGTGAACGACTGAATCGTCCTGTTGATAAGCCCATGCATATTCGCGCCTTTGTTGTACCAATCCATACTTGCAGATCAGTGCTTAACAAAGGCTCAATAAACCCAATTTTAAGCAGTTTCCCGCAGCTTTAGTTTGCCGGCACCAACACCTGATCGCCAAGATGGAGCGCCGATCCCTGACGCGGCAGGACTTTGAACTGGCCCTCTAGCGCCTGGGTAATCGCCTCTTGGGGTAAAACTGGCCATGTGTTGCCAACCGGGTCAAGAACCTCACGGACATCGGATATCTTGCCATCACTTAGAACAACAAAATGGGTCCGACTTTTAGCGTTTTCATCATTATAAAGCAGCATTGCCTGACTGCCAGGGACTGCCCCGGGCGTAAACTCTCCGATGATCAGAACGCAACCAGCACGGCCGTCAGGTAAGGGCCGTTGGCAGCCTTTAAGCCACTGGTTGACGCGATACAGTGGTAATTCTACAAACGCATCGGGCGCCAGAATATGGGTTTTGGGCCGCACAGGCAGTAGGCTGACAAGAATTTCGGACTGCTTGGGAAGCATCGCGTGTTCCACATTGCGTTTGGCACGATAGCGACTGTGTTGCGTGCGCCCGGCCTCGATTCGGGTGGTGATTTCTGTATAATCGGTGCGATCCATCATCGCCTCAATTTTGCGCACACCTGCCTGCCCCGCGCGGCCCCATTCATGTTCCATTTCCCACAAAGCCAACTGATCAACGTCAATTTTTTCCTGCTCAAACAGCGTTAACTGGCTGTTCACAGCTATGCGATAGGCGTTCAACACCGGTGTCATCCACAACACTGAGGCCGCGATCACCGCCAGCGCCATAGCCACATTGATCCGGCGAATGCGCGCCATCCAATTTGTGCGCAACAGCACGGCCCCGGCATAGCCGAGGCCATAGGCCAGTAGGAAAACCGCAATCATGCCAGCCAAAACCCGTTCGGGCGTCCAGCCATATTGCAAGACCCGCAGCAGCACCGACCAGACCGCGAGGGCTGTCAACAGCGGTAACAACACCGCCAGCCCCTGTGTGGCCCAGCGGATACCCCATGTTTTGACCGCCATGTCGTCGTCGCGGTCCAACGCTGTTGCCACCAGAGATATCCCGGTAATTGCCGCCGCCATCAGCGTCGCGGCAGAGGAAAAATCGCCAAATACACCGGACAGACCGCGCAGAGGAATGGCGGCCAGAAACACCGCCAGAATGGCCAGAACCGGCGGTACCATCAACCGTAAAAGCCGCAAAATCAGATAGGGTGAAATCATTGCACGCAGTTCAAACACAACCGCAAGGGCCACGCCCAAAACTGCCCCTGTAAGGGTAAATACAGACCAACCATTGTTTAAAACCAGCTGGATAAAGTCAACGTCGACCAACTGTAAAAGAGCATTCGAAAGGAACAGCACCCCCCAAAATACGCCGACAAATACCCACGCCACCGTATACTGCACGGCGATCACCCATGCGCTATCAAACAGCGTGTCGTACTGTAGCCAGCTTGGCCTGTCAGTCAGCCAACAGGACAGAAACGGCGTTGCAAACAGCACCAAAAGCAGGATCGCCGTCATCACGATCTGATTGTCCAAAAGATCGGTGGCCACCACAAATCGCATCCCGGCCAGACTCGCCAGAGCCGTCACCGGCATCGCCAGAATCAACGCTCCCTGCAAGGCCCGGATCGGCCCCAATGGCCCCGCCAACGCCAGCACAACCAACGAATAAACGATGACAAACACAAATATTGCCAGATACAGGACGGGCGAGATCATGGGATCGTTCCAATTGTCCGTCAGCGCCCACAGCGCCAGCCCGGCGCCGCCACCAAGGATCGCCACGAATAATCGGTTGATCGCAACCTGATCTGCCTGCTGAAAACGCATCCTGTCCGGCCCTGTGCTGTTAAGTTGATAACAACCTAGACCCAAGTGATCGGATGGTCACGCGACAACGAGGCTTTTGTGACCTCAGAAATCAGTCGGCGCGCCGCCCTCTTCTTTCCGTTTGGCAACAAACTCGGCCAACTCTTCGCGGATCGCCACATCCATCGGCGGTTCCTCAAAATTGTTGATGATCTCTTTGAACATCAAATGCGCCCGTTCTGGTGTCCACAGTCCGCCTGCAACCTCCCAGCCTTCATAATTTTTCCAGTCACTTAGGAAGGGCTGGTAAAACGCTGTGGTATAGCGGTCCTGTGTGTGTTGAATGCCAAAGAAATGCCCCTCATTACCGACATCTCGTATGGCATCTAAAGCGATGTCATCCGGCGTTGTCGCAAAGGTTGCAGGCTCCATATAGCGTTGTATTTGCTGCAAAACCTCGCAATCCATGATGAACTTCTCAGGCGAGGCGATCAACCCGCCTTCGAGCCAGCCAGCCGCGTGGTAGACCATATTTGTCCCCGACTGGACCGAGGCCCAGAGGCTGTTTGATGTCTCCCACATGGCCTGCCCATCGGGCACATTCGCGGTACACACCCCGGACGACCGCATCGGCAAACCATAGAACCGCGCCAATTGCCCGGTCATTTGCGTCGCGCGCATATATTCCGGCGTACCAAAGGCCGGGGCGCCCGATTTCATGTCGACATTTGACGTAAACGTGCCGATCACACAGGGGCATCCCGGATTGATATATTGTGCCAACGCAATCGCACATAACCCTTCGGCCAACGACTGCGCCACAGCCCCGGCCATCGTCACCGGCGCCATCGCCCCCGCGAGCGTGAACGGTGTCACCACACAGCCCTGCCCGCGCCGCGCCATGCGCATCCAGCCATCCAGCATTGGATAGTCGTGTTTCAGCGGCGAAGTCGAATTGATGTTGGTATACATGCGTGGGCTGGCATCGAATTTTTCGTGGCTTAGACCACCGGCGATACGTACCATCTCCATCACGTCCTCAACGCGTTCTTTGCCCAGCGAATAGGCGTGCATGACCTTGTCCGTCAGAGTCAACTTATCAAACACAACATCCAAATGGCGCACGCTGGCATGGATATCGACAGGCTCAACCGGGTAACCACCGGCAAAGTGAATACAGTTGAAATACTGCGTCAGCCTAAGCAGATTGGCACACATTTCGCGGTTTCCGGGGACCTTTTTACCAATCTCCATATCCCAGTAGTTCGGTGGCGATGACACGTTACCGAACAGGATATGATTGCCACCAATGATCAGTTTTCGGTCCGGATTGCGCGGCGTCAGCGTAAATTCGGAAGGGGCAAGCGCCACCATTTCCATGATCCAATCACGGCCCATGCGCACGATTTCGCCGTCAATGATGCACCCTGCGTCGCGAAAAATCTCAAGCGCCTCGGGGTTCAGAATGGCGATGCCGATCTCTTCGAGGATCGTCATCGCGCCTTCGTGGATAGCGGCCACACCTTCCTCGTCAAGAGGTTCTGTCGGGCGATCCACATTAACCGGCAACCGCCAAGGCATTTGTTCGATCACTTCCGTGCCGCGCCGTTGCTTAGCGCCTGCACGTCCCCCGCCGCGTCGCTTGCGTTCGTCACCCTCAGCCATGGTATTCTCCTGGATTCCTCGTTTTAAGAGGCCCCAGGGAACGGCCAAGCTCCGCTCTGAATGCGACAGAAATTGTCGTTTTTCTCCGCGAGAGGCCGGTTTTGCGCCAAATTAGCCTTTGATCCAGTCGGGTAAATGTCCGATATCGGGCAAAACCACATCGGCAAAAGGGGCCAAATCATCCGCCCCGGCGATGCCCGTCAGAACACCAACCGTCTGCATCCCCGCCGCCCGACCCGCAACCAAATCATGGGTGCTATCCCCGACCATCACCACACGACCAGGCGCAATATCCATCTCCGATGCAAATGCCAAAAGCTGCCCGGGCGCTGGTTTTGCGCCGTGTCCACTATCAAACCCCGCGATGAAATCGAAGTGCCCTAACACTCCGGCTGCCGTCAGATGTATCCGCGCCGGCACCTCTGCATCATTGGTCGCGACCCCAAGCTTCAATCCCCATTCTTGCAAAAGATCAAGAAAGGGCACCAAAGGCACAGCTTCAACCTGCGGCACATCTTCGGCCCCGCTGTTAAGTTTCTGAAGCAAGACATCAACCGTGTATTCAGGCAGGTGCGGTGCCAGAGCGCTGGCAATTTCCACGACGGGATGGGCGATCACGATACTGTCTGGCCGAAATGTGTTTGTATTCAGATCAAAGCCGATCTGATGGCCCACATATTTAGCCCGTTCAAGATCATTATTGGTAATTCCCAACAGAAAAACCCGCGCCCAAGCCTCCCATGTTGCTCCGAAATCAAACAGAGTACCATCTTTGTCAAAAATTACGGCTTCGGTTACCATTTTTAATATTCCTTGCCCATCCCCACCAACATATCGCGCCGTTTGGCTGCATCCTGCAGGTCGATTTTTCGGGATCATTCGGGCAAATTGCATCAATGTCAAAGTCAAAATTTGATCGGCAGGTATTTTCCCCAACAGCCTCTTGAGATCGCAAATCAGTTCAGTAGCCATCGCGTGGTAAAGCAATTTTCGGCACCAGTATGTGGACCAGAAAGCCCCAGATCGAAAACCGAAACAGTCCCAGACAACAAAACCTTTCAGGTCCAGTGTATCTGCGCCCCACCCGGCAACGCGGCACGCGCCAGCATCGGGCGTTCATATTGCATTGAATACACATCGCAAAACGTAATGACCCAAGCATCATCCATCATCAGAAAGTCCAATACAGAGCCAAGAAATTCGGGATTCTGTGCTTGCTCTCTCAGGTCATCTTCGGACGCCCCAGTTGCCCCTAAGAAAACAGGTAACAGATCTTCGTTTCCAACCAGCCAGGTCAAAGCCTGTAAGCCAAGCGTTTCTGCAGCCTCTGGTGATAAGGACATACGTTCAGAACCTCCGACATTAACCTTGGTGTCAAAATTGGCCGCAGTCCCCGAAAGGGTCCACAGCTTTAAACATATCTATCAGATTGCATCGCATAATGTTAACCTATTTATTAATCTCCTCGCCAATATTCAAAGCCGTCCAGCCGACAAAAAACGGACTGCGTCTACAGTTCAGCTCCGGCCTAGAAAACCAACGTGAATATTTCGTAAACCGTTGGAAAAATTCGCTAAATTTATTAGAATTGTGCGAAATTTCTTTCGAAAACTGTAGAAAACAACGCCTTTAGTGTAAAAAACCTCCAATCCTTTACTCCCTGTTAACACCTGTCACAGAGACTAGGGCCTAGCTGAATATATTTGTGAGAGGCAATTCTGTGCAGGGCACCATTCTGATCCTCGATGGCGTAGCAACGAACCGAATTATGCTCAAGGTTCAATTGTCGTCAGCGTATTATCATGTGGTCCAGACCGAAGGCTTGGATGGTCTTTTATCGCTGGTGCGACGCTCTCGACCTGACTTGATCGTGACAGCAATGACGTTGCCGGATGGCGATGCCACTACCATTCGAGAACTGTTATCTGTTGACGAAACCTTGCGTGCGATTCCAATCATTGCCGTGACACGGGAAAATGATCGGAACAGCAGACTTCGGGCGCTGGCCAGCGGCATTGATGATGTGTTGTCCCATCCACTGGGAGATCGTATCTTACAGGCCCGCATCCGCAGCTTGATCAGCATGCGCAACAGCACCGAAGATCTAAGCCTGCGCGACAACACATCCCGCGCCCTTGGTTTTGCCGAACCCGTCGAAGGGTTCATTGCTCCGGCTCAAATCGCACTGGTGACGCGAGAGGCCAAAACCGGAACTTTGTGGCGCACCAGGTTAAATAGCCTTGTTTCACATCACTTGCGCCCCTATCGCCTAAACGAAATTGGCGATCTCGTGTCCCGATCGCACCCAGCAGATGTCATCGTCATTGAGGTTTCTCAGGACCCTGACGACCCGGGGCTGCGTCTGTTGGCTGATTTACGGTCTCGTGACAACACGCGCCATGCGGCTCTCATTGCGGTGCCAAACATTGCCGCCCATCATCTTGCCGCCGACGCGCTGGATCGTGGGGCGCATGACACAATGCCCCTCGGATTCTGCGCGCACGAACTGGCGTTGCGCCTTTCGATCCAATTGCAGCGAAAGGCACAATCGGACAAATTGCGTGAAACCGTGCGCAACGGATTGCGCGCGGCGGTAAAGGACCCAATGACCGGGCTTTATAACCGCCGCTATGCGATGCCGTATCTGGCAAAAATTGCCCGGCTGGCAGAAGAAACGAACAAGAGTTTTGCCGTCATGCTGGTTGATCTTGATCATTTCAAACAGATAAATGATCGCTTTGGCCACCCCGCCGGAGATGCAGTTTTGACGGAAACCGCAGCACGGTTACAGGCGCTTATGCGCCCCGGCGACCTGATCGCCCGCGTCGGTGGAGAAGAGTTCATGATCGTTATGCAAAATACCAATAGAACTGCTGCGACAACAGCTGCCGAACAGTTGTGCAATGCAATCAACAGCACGCCGTTTTACCTAAGCGGCCTCAAAGACCCAATTAATGTAACCACCAGCATAGGCGTGGTTGTAGGACCAAGTTTACACGACAATACGCGATATTGTGAAAGAGATCAGCGCACTCAGGCGTTGATAGGACAGGCAGATCGAGCGTTGTATGAATCCAAAGGCGCGGGCCGCAATCAGGTCACACTAATTGGGACAGCCGCGTAGCGGATTTGGGCGAAACCTAGCTGCTTCCAGCACTCAAGACCGCCCCAATCGGCATTTCCACGTTGCATCAAAATCCTCTTACCCATCTTGAGCACCGATACACTAACAACGGAACGAGAATTCAGAACGGGACCAACCTTACAAATCAACCAATCCCGGTGTCAGTACCGCTACTTCCACCAACGCTTACCAACGCGATGATCCGCATCATGATGCCGGGTCAGGGATTTTTGCAAACGATCCACATACTCTGAGCGATCTGCACTGCTCATCTGCGACACCTGATCCAACCACGCAATTTGGGCCGTTTTCTGCCAGCCGATACGGTATTCTGCCTGCTCGTCCAAAACCGCCTGTACTGCTTTTTCGTCGAATGGATGCATCCGCAATGCAGCAGCAATTGCAGCCGCCTCGGCAACGCGGGTTTCCATTGAATGGGTCGCGTGGCGCTGTGAGTTTTGGCGTAATGCCACGCGATCAGATTTCGGCAATTCACGATACATCGCCGCGCCCATCGAATGCGGAGGAGGGCGGCGGCCCTCCATGTCGCTAAACCGTATGAAAGTCCCGACCACCAATCCGATGACCAGCAAATTCAATGCCAAGGACAGGCCAAGCACCACGCTAACCCAGGTGCTGAGGCGGGGTTTGGTTTGTGATGTCTCGCTCATAATACTCTCCTTCCGGAAAATTCCGGGCATGCACCTGAAAATTTTGGTGCGACCTTACATAAATAGCGTTGTGTGTGTTTCATTCCGCAATTGAGCCTTCGATAAATGAACTGTATTCAACCCAGCCCGCTGTCAGCCCATCCGCATCAAACATATCAAGGTCTTCCTGCAACAAACCCGACAACACAAAGGCATCCGGTAACGCATCGGGCGGCGAAAATCCCAACCAAATACCGGCGGTACAGGCCGTCATCAGCCCGGCCATCGCAGGCCATCCGCCCAACATTTCGTGCAGCCCCCGAAACAGACCCGGCGCAGCCGCGCGCGCAGGTATATCTGCATCAAACCCATCCTGAACCTGCCCGGCATCATTCAGCATGCGCGCCATCAAACCGGCTGGCACGTCATGCGTATCGCGTTTAGCAGCAGCAAAAAGATCGTCCAGATCGTCATGGCTGCCCCTGTCAAAATCATTCATGGTCATACCCCAATTCGTTGCGACGACCAGCCAAGGCAGTCGATAATGCACGTTTGCCCCGAGCGGTCAGGCTCTCGACCGCTTCGGTGCTGATGCCCATTATCTCGGCGATCTCTGGATTGGACAGATCCTCAATATGGCGCAGAACCACCGCCTGACGTTGTCGGTCAGGCAGCATCATCAACGCGCCCTGCAATGCATCAACACGCACCGCATCCTGTATTTGCTCCACCGCGTCCCGCGCGCCATCTACCAGATCAGGCACCCGGTCCAGTGGCACAGTTTTGCCCCGCTGACGCCGTTTGATGTCCAGGCACAGGTTAATGGTGACACGGTACAGCCAAGTGCTGACTTTGGCGTTGCCCGGTTGCCAATCCGGCGCCATACGCCACAGCCGCATCATCGCCTCTTGGGCGACATCTTCGGCCTCGGCCCGATCCCCCAGAACACGCAACGCAACACCAAAGGCGCGCGGCCCCAGCCGCCCGGTCAAGTCCTGCGCCGCCTGTCGATCGCCATTGGCAAAGAGCACCAAAAGAGCATCATCAGACGGCGCAGAGGCGATGGCCGTGGAGAGTGCGCTGCCGCGCCCCAACTGTCTGTCAGTTATCAAGGCCGCGCCCGCCAATCTTTAGTTGTCTTTGCTGTGCCCTTTACCATGCCGCATTTTCCGGTCGTGGGCTTTGTCATACTCTTTTTGCGAAATGCTGCCGTTGCCGTCCAGATCAATATGCTCAAACATCCGTTCGCCGCGCACCGATCCCGGCATTTCTTCGATAACCAGCAGGCTATCACCGTTTTTATCGTGACGCTCGATCATCATCGCAACGCGGTCGGACACCTGCTTTTGGCCATGTGCCTCAAGTTCGGCAGCGCTCAGTTTACCGTCCTGATTGGTGTCAATTTCGACAAACCGGTCTTTGCCAAGGTTCTGCATTTCTTCAAGGGTGATCATGCCATCGCCATCAGCGTCAAGAACCTCAAACGACATTTCCTTGCCATGCATGCCCATTCCGTGACCATCGCCGTGCTGTTTTGCCTTGCTCTCGGCAAAGGCTCCAACTGCCGCCAATGACGCGGCCACGGCAACAATACCTGCAACAAACTTTGTACTACTTTTCATCTCAGCGTTCCTTGTCATTGTGACGACCCTTTGTCATCAACCATACAAACCAAACGCAGCATCCCGCCGGTTCCGTCGAAATTAATTGCGCAAAAGCGCATTTTGCGGGCAGTTTTTTGCGACATCGCGCCGCAAGGACATTCTGCACCCTTTTCCTTAGCCTAATTCGCCCCAATATTCCGACCTGAACAAGGAGCTACCATGACCGACAATACCAATATGGGCACCATTGCAGACGACACGCGCCCTGCCCGCCCGGCGATGATCCGGGGTTGGCGCGGAAAATGCCCGAGCTGCGGCACTGGCCCGTTGCTGCACGGCTATCTAAAAGTGAACGCATCTTGCCCGGTTTGCCGCGAACATTTGCACCATCACCGCGCCGATGATGGCCCCGCTTATCTGACCATTCTGATCGTCGGACATATCCTGGCGCCGCTGTTGCTCTTTGTGTTTGCGCGCTTTCGGCCAGAACCACTTACGTTGTTTACCGTTTTTGCTATTGGCTGTGTTGCTTTGTCACTTTATCTTCTGCCAAGAATAAAAGGGGCAATGATCGGGCTCCAATGGGCCCGGTATATGCACGGGTTTCGGCAATCAACCTGAACCCGGCAAATTGGGCAGAACACTATGAGCATCGACAAAACAGCAATTCGCAACGCGGCCACCGTCATTGTGCTGCGCAATCGACATGACGATCCGTCAATCTTGATGGGTCAGCGCGGCGCTAAGGCCGCGTTTATGCCGAACAAATTCGTCTTTCCCGGCGGTGCGGTTGATCCGCAGGACGCCTCGGTGACGCTGGCGACGCATTTACCGGATATTTGCCACACACGTCTGGGCGAAGAATCCGAACCCGATTTACAGCACGCGCTGGCCGCCGCCGCCATTCGCGAGTTGTGGGAGGAAACCGGTCTGGTTCTGGGGCATGCGGGCGATTGGGCCGGTGATATTCCCGAAGATTGGCACAGTTTCGCGCAAACCGGCCATGTACCAACGGCCGGGGCGCTGCAATTTGTATTCCGCGCATTAACGCCTCCGGGCCGCCCACGCCGGTTTGACGCGCGGTTTTTCCTGCTGGATGCGCGGGAAATTCAGGGCGATCTGGATGATTTCACCCATGCCTCAGATGAGCTTTCGCATCTGCAATGGGTGCGGTTGTCCGAAGCGCGCAATTTCGATTTGCCGTTTATCACCGAAGTCGTGCTAGCCGAAATCGGCGGTCGCGTGACCGAAACATCGCCGCCACAAAGCGTGCCCTATTTCCGTAACAACGACGAATCCAGCCTGTTTTTGCGGCTGAACGGTCATCCGATGCCGGACAGTTAATGCTAGATCGTCAGCACCAAGGTCACTATCGACAGGCCCAATAGCCCCATGCCGACCATTTCACGCAACGTGATCTTTTCGCGGAAAAACAACACCGAGGCCAGCAGGCTCAGGATGAGTTCTATTTGCCCCAAGGCTTTGACATAGGCGGCGTTTTGTAAGGTGAAGGCATAAAACCAACAGAACGATCCGCCCATGCTGGTTAGCCCGACAAACATCGCCACACGGCGGGTGCGCCAGACGGCGCGCAACTCGTCCCGATCCTTCCATAACAGCCAGGCCGCCATGATAAGCGCCTGGAAAGTAACCACAAAACCCAACGTGACACCGGCACGCAACGCCGGTTCCATATCGCCGAACTGCAATGTTGCGCCGCGATATCCAACGGCCGAAAATGCAAATAGCACGCCCGATCCAAGCCCCAAAGCCGAGGCGCGATTGCTCAGATGTGTCCACCATGCGCCGGTGCTGCCCGGAGGTTTTGAGAGCACCAGAACCGCCGCCAGGCCCAGCAATATGGCCACCGATCCGCCAAGGCTAACGCCCTCACCCAACACGAGAAAGCCGACAATCGCGGTCTGAATCACTTCGGTTTTCTTAAACGTTATGCCAACGGCGAAATTGCGTTGTTTGAATAGCATGACCACGCAAATCGTTGCCAAAATCTGCGACAGCCCCCCGATCAGGGCATAGGGCCAGAACACCGCGCCCGGCACCGGCAGCGTCTGACCGGTTGCATACAAATAACTGGCCAAGACGATCCAGATCAGCGGTGCGGAATAGGCAAACCGTGCAAACGTCGCGCCAACCGCGCTTAGTTGGCCAGTGCTCAGCGTCTTTTGCAGCATAAACCGCAGCGTCTGAAAAACGGCAGCGGCTAGCGTTATCGGGATCCATAAACTCATGCGGTTCCCTATGGCCTGAAATCAGTCGTTAGGCCAGAGAGGATGCGACACCGGGTCTTTGGCGGCAAACAGATAACGCCAAAATACCTCACCGTATGAACGAAACACATAGGTCTCATTGCAGGCCAAATAGCGCGCCCGCCCGTCGCGGTATAGACCCGGCAATTTATACCAAGCTGCGTTGGGGTTCATGTGATGCACCACATGCAAGTTGTTGTTTAAAAACATAAACGCCAGCGGTCCGCGGTCTTCGATAATCACCGTGCGGGCGCGAACTTTTTCATTGGCGCGATGTTCCAGAAAGGTGCGAATTTTCAGGATACTCAGCCCCAAATAGGCGGAAATCACATAGGCCCAGAGCGGCATTGGCGAGGCCAGAACCAGCCAGATCACAATCGCCAAACCGGGAATATGTAGCGCCCAGGCGACAATAACCGCACGATCACCGCGCATCGCCGCGCGCCAATCGTCAATCGTAAACACCGTCTGCCCAATCAATGGCCCCACCAGCATACGGCCAAACAACGTGTTGTTCAGCCGATACAACGCCCGTT
The DNA here is from genome assembly GCA_047623555.1 of Granulosicoccus sp. Taxonomy (GTDB): domain Bacteria; phylum Pseudomonadota; class Alphaproteobacteria; order Rhodobacterales; family Rhodobacteraceae; genus NORP181. Next base: position 7,369 of record JBLHMP010000046.1, on the reverse strand, counting down.
TCCAGCCCGGCATTTTCGACCAGACCGCCGGATCAAGATAGTTGGATTCCGGATCATCATAGGGGTCGGTCAGGTTTGAATCCCGGTGATGCGCCAGATGCTGATCGCGAAAGCGGTTATAGGGGATGAACAGGTTTAGCGGCAAAAACACCAGTGCCTCGTTTAACGTTTTTGACCCAAACGGATGGCCATGCAGTACCTCGTGTTCCAACGACGCATGAAACGCGACCATCACCCCGGCCAACAATACCGCCAGCATCGGCGCATAACCTGCCAGCCCAAAGATCACCGCAATCCAAAGGCCGTAACATATTACGATCAAAGCGAATGTTGCCCATTCCGTCGTTTTTACGCGATCGGTTTTCGCCGCGCCTGTTGTGGGGGTCATCGGGGTTCCTATGCGTTGATTTCCCTCTCACTAATCATATTCACAAAGTTGTGACTATTTGGTATATGGTGAACAAATCTCAACATTTGTGATAAAATCAAACATATGCCGCATAAAATTGACAAACGTTACCGTGCCGAGCAATTTCGCACCCGACTGGCGCAAGCGATGTCAGACAGTCAAACCAACCAAAGCGTGTTGGCCCGCCAGATTGGCGTCGACCGTTCTACGATTTCGCAATTGCTGTCTGGGTCCGGCGCGCGTCTGCCTAATGCCCATGTGGTCGGGGCCTGCGCGTCAGCGTTGGGCATATCCTCGGACTGGTTGTTGTCCCTGTCTGATCGCAGCGAGAGCGCGGCGGACCTGATGGAAAATGCACTGACCCTGACCAAAGCACCACGCGCGCTGGTCGATGAACGCATATTCGCCTGGTACCAAGAGGCGGCGGGCTACAAAATTAGGCACGTTCCCGCAGGGCTGCCCGATATGTTCAAAACCCAGGCGATGCTGGAATGGGAATACGCCTCGCATCTTGGCCGCACGGCACAGCAGGCGATGCGCGCATCACAGGACCGGTTGGATTGGATGCGCCGCGCCCGGTCCGACTATGAAATCACCATGCCGCTGTATGAAATGCACAGCTTTGTGCATGGCACTGGCTATTATCACGGCTTGCCGCTGGACACCCGGTTAGAGCAGATAGACCGGCTTTTGGATCTGGCCGAACAACTCTACCCCCGCCTACGGATTTACCTGTTTGACGCGCACCGCCTGTACAGCGCGCCGATTACCATCTTCGGGCCGTTGCTCTGCGTGTTCTACGCAGGTGGGCATTATATGGCGTTTCGCGACCGCGACCGGGTCGAGGCGTTTACCGATCACTTTGACACGCTAATCCGCGAAGCCACAGAAACCGCACGACATTTCCCAACGCACTTGCGCGCCTTACGGGCCGAAATCACCGGTGTTGTGACGTAAAACGGCTCATTCTGGCGCCAATAAAATATGTAATGCACGCGTCAGCGGGCGCCTTTTGGCAACATCTCAGACCTTTGGATCAGGGTTGACCGTATGGCCATCCACCGCAATCACCTGCCCCGACACCAATCGCGCCCCGTCCGAAGCGAGGAAAACCGCCATTGCCGCGATGTCGCGCCCTTCGACAAACCGGCCCATCGACGTGCCGCTGGCATAGCCTTCATAAACCGCATCCCGGCTCATGCCTTTTACCGCCGCCTCGCGCGCTAATACGCCCTCCATCCGGGGGCCTTCGACGGCACCGGGGCAGATGGTGTTGACCCGCACGCCATATGCGCCCAACTCCATCGCCAGCGTTTTGGCCAACCCAATCACCGCCCATTTCGCCGACGCATACGGGGCGCGATTGGGATAGCCATATTGCCCGGCGGTTGACGATGTCATCACTATGCCGCCGCTTTTTTGCGCCTTCATCATCGGAGCCGCATATTTCGCCGCCAAAAACGCACCGTCCAGATTGACCGCCAGACAGGCCCGCCAATCGGCCAGTGCCACGTCCTCAATCAACGCCGTTGGCCCGGCAATCCCGGCGTTGGCACAAAGCACATCAAGCCCGCCCCAAACATCCGCGATCTGCGCGAACATCGCCGCCATCACCGCCTCGTCGCTGACGTCAACCTGTGAGGTTTGCCAATCAGACGGGCATCCCGCCAACGCATCGCCGTCCAGATCAGCCACCCAAACCCGCGCGCCGGTTTCGGCGAACGCCTCGGCCATGGCGCGCCCTACTCCGGACGCGCCCGCCGTTATCAGAACCCGCTGTGTCATCTTGGCGCGCCAATCGCGCGACCTGCACCATCCGGCATCGGCACCCCAGCCCGTGCCTCGCGGATCATTTTCATTGCGGCCTCAATGGCATCACTCGGCGCCGATGGACGACGGGATTCAAGGCTGACATGCAGCAGAAAATGCTCGCCCGTGGCCAAGGCACGCTCGCCCTCATACATCGTATGGAACAGGTGCAATTTCTTACCCTCACCCAGCAACATCTGGGTGCGCACCGATATTTTCGCCCCGGCATGGACCTCATCCAGATGCCGAATATGCGTCTCAGCGGTGAAATAGCTGCCCCCTGTAGCGATATAGGCGGCATCACAGCCGATCAATTGCATGAACCGATCCGTGGCATAGGCAAAGGCCTCAAGGTATTTGGATTCGGTCATATGGCCGTTGTAATCCGTCCAATCCAACGGCACGGCGCGGTCCAGCGTCACGATCGGTTGCGATAAATCCACGATCTGATCCAGCGATGCCCCCAACCCAGTGCCGACCTTTAGCACCGCGTCATGCGCATTAAGCAAGGCGCCAGCCCCCCAATCCTGCATCTTCAGCGCCCGCATCATACCAACCAGATTATTGTCGCGAATGCGTTCCAACTCGCGGATCGAATGCATGCCAGACTGCGCATCCGACTGATCCGAGATCTTGTTGATCAACTCATCTGTAAGCTCAGGCACATCCATCAACTTGGTCCAGGGCCATTTCAACGCCGGGCCAAACTGGGCAATGAAATGCTTCATCCCAGCCTCGCCGCCGGCCACACGATAGGTTTCAAACAGCCCCATCTGCGCCCAGCGAATACCAAAGCCATAGCGAATCGCGTCGTCAATTTCCTCGGTCGTGGCAATGCCGTCCTTGATCAGCCACAGCGCTTCGCGCCAGACGGCCTCAAGGAACCGATCGGCAATATGGGCATCAATTTCCTTTTTCACATGCAGCGGATGCAGCCCCAAAGACACCAAAAGCGCCCGCGCCGCCTCGATCAAATCGGCGTCATTAACGTCGGTTGTCACCAGCTCGATCAACGGCAACAAATACACCGGGTTAAACGGGTGCGCGACCATGATTTGGCCGGGACGCGTGGCACCCTGCTGCAACTCGGACGGTTTAAACCCGGATGTTGAGGAGCCAATAACTGCGCCCGCATCGCAATGCTGCTGGATGGTGGTAAAAACCTTGTGTTTCAGATCCAAACGCTCGGGCACGCTTTCCTGAATCCACACCGCCCCGGCAACAGCATCGCCCAGATCGTCATGAAAGCTCAACCCGCCCTCGTCCGGAAGCGGCACATCGCTCAGCCCCGGCAGTGAACGGCGGGCATTGTCCAGCACTTCGCCTACCTTACGCTGCGCCTCGGGATCGGGGTCAAACACCCGCACGTCCCAGCCATTGAGCAGGAACCGCGCCGCCCAACCGCCACCAATCACACCACCGCCAATAATCGCTGCTATCTTGGTCATTTGCTATCCTTTCGCCACTGGGGCTTGCTTTACCAAGCCCAGCTTTTCGCGGACTTCTGCAGGCCCAATCACCCGCGCGCCCATGTTTTCAACGATGTTTCCAGCGCGCTCGACCAGCTGCCAGTTCTCGGCCAAAACGCCCTTGTCCAACCACAGATTATCCTCAAGCCCGACGCGCACATTGCCGCCCGCCAACACCGAAGCCGCCACATAGGCCATCTGATTACGGCCCAGCGCAAAGGCACTAAAACACCAATCATCCGGCACGTTATTGACCATCGCCATGAACGTATTCAGGTCATCCGGCGCGCCCCACGGCACCCCCATGCACAGTTGCACCAACGCCGGACCATCCAGCACACCATCGGCAACCAGTTGTTTTGCATACCAAAGATGGCCGGTATCAAAGGCTTCGATTTCGGGTTTGACGCCCAATTTCGTCATCATCCGCCCCATGGCCGTCAACATGCCCGGCGTGTTGGTCATCACATAATCGGATTCAGCAAAGTTCATAGTACCGCAATCCAACGTGCAGATTTCCGGCAGACACTCGGCCACATGCGCCACCCGTTCTGTCGCGCCAACCATGTCGGTGCCCGCGATCAACGGCAGCGGAGTTTCTGCCCCGCCAAAGATCATGTCGCCGCCCATTCCGGCGGTCAGGTTCAGCACCACATCGGTGTCGCTATCGCGAATGCGGTCGGTGACTTCGCGGTACATCGCCAGATCGCGGCTTGGCCTGCCGGTTTCGGGGTCGCGCACATGGCAATGCACCACCGCCGCCCCGGCCTTGGCCGCCGCGATGGCGCTGTCTGCGATCTGTTTGGGCGAGCGCGGACCCTTGTCGCTGCGGTCTTGGGTGGCGCCCGAACCGGTGACGGCACAGGTGATAAAAACGTCTTTGTTCATGGTCAACGGCATATCAAATCCTCCGAGTTGTTTGGCCAAAGCATGGCGCAGCTTGGCGAATACGACTTTGCATGATACGCCGCATAATTGATGAAATCCGCAGAAAACATCCTAGAGCCCAGCGCCCGCACCCTCCGCACCGCAGTATTGGTGCTGGATGATTGCAACACGCTGTCTTTTGCCGCCGTTGTTGACCCGATGCGCGCCGCCAACCGCCTATCGGGTAAGCGCCTGTTTGCTTGGGATTACGTGACTGCCACAGGGTTTTCGGCAACCCTGACAAGTGGTTTAACCGTGCCCGGCGCACCGCTGTCCCGGCTTGATCACTGTGATTTATTGCTGGTGGTCGCGGGCTTTGATCTGGACCGCCACGCCACACCGGCCCTTGGCGCCAGCCTGCGCCGCATTGCCGCCAGCGGTACGACACTGGCCGGGATCGACGGTGGCCCTTGGATATTGGCCAAGGCCGGGTTGCTGGATGGCTATGCGGCGACAACCCATTGGGAGGACATGGACCGCTTTGCCATGGAATTTCCTGCTGTCACAGCGCTGCGGGATCGGTTCCACATTGATCGCAATCGCATAACCAGCGGCGGCGCCGCCCCGGCCATCGACATGATGCTGCATCTGATAACGGCGCGCTTTGGTGCCCGCCTCGCCGCCCGCGTCGCTGGCGCATTCATCTATGACAGCGCCCCTGATCCATCGCGCGCGCAGGCCCGCACGCCGCCACATCCGGGCCACAATGCCCTGACAACGCGCACCAATATGCTGATGGAACAAACGTTAGACGCACCCCTGACAATCCCGTCGCTTGCCCGCCAGATCGCCACCAGCCCCCGCGCGCTAGAGCACCAGTTTCGCACCCGGCTGAACACCACACCGCAAGCGCACTACCTGCACCTGCGCCTGAGCGAGGCCGAACGCCTTGTCACCGACACCGATCTGCCCATTCAGGACATCGCGCTGGCCACCGGGTTTGCATCGCAATCCAGCTTTGCCCGCGCATTTAAGCAGGCCAAAGGCATCTCTGCCCGCGCCCTCCGAAAGCGACACACATTTTCAACTTCTTTTGTTTGAGGCGCTCCGCCTGTTTGGCCCTTGAAACGCTCTTCTGGAGCGTTTCCAAGACGGTTTAAGCCCCCCGCCGGAGGCTCCTATACTCGCATCTCACGCATAGTTTGCGTTTATCAATACGGCATAGGATGCGCCTTATGCGCCAGATCAATCTCGGCCAAAACCTCATCCGACAGTACAACATCCACCGATCCCAGCACATGTGCCAGCTGCTCCAACCGTGACGCGCCAAAAATTGCCGACATCATGAACACCCGGCTGCGACACCAGGCCAACGCCATATGCACCGGATCCAGCCCATGACGCGCCGCAATCTCCAGATAGGCATCAACCGCGCCATAAACCCGCACAGATTCCCTGCCACCCAAAGACGGAACAATTGATTTACGTGATCCTTCCGGCACCGCCCCGTTTTGGTATTTTCCAGTCAAAAACCCAACGCCCAAAGGCGAGAACGCCATCAGGCCAACATCTTCATTGACGCTAAGTTCTGCCAGATCGGTGTCAAACATCCGGCACAGCAACGAATACTCATTCTGGATCGAAGCCACCCTTGGGCCGCCGTTGTCTTCGCACAAACGCAACCACTGTGCCGTACCCCAGGCGCTCTCGTTGCTTAGGCCAAAGGCGCGGATATTGCCCTTTTCGACCTGTCGTTGCAGCGCCTCAAGACAGTCCTCCATATTGGCAATTGTGGTCGCGCGGTCCTGTGAGGACGGATCAAACGTCCAATTCTTGCGGAACATATAGCTGCCACGATTGGGCCAGTGGAACTGGTAGAGATCAATGTAATCGGTCTGCAGCCGTTTGAGCGACCCCTCGATGGTCTCAGAAATAGTCGCCGAACTGATCTCCGCTCCTTCGCGCACATGTGCCAGCCCTTGGCCCGAATGTTTGGTCGCCAAAATATAGTCGCCACGCCGCGCCGGATTGGCGGCATTCCAGGTGCCGATGATCTTTTCGCTGCCGCCGGTGGTTGCCGCAGATACCGGATTGACCGGATACATTTCGGCGGTATCGACAAAATTGATGCCAGCGGCCAGCGCCATATCAATTTGCGCATGGGCATCGGCTTCGGGGGTTTGAGTGCCAAAGGTCATGGTGCCCAGACAAAGTTCCGAGACGTTCAGGCCAGTGCGGCCCAGCGGGTTCATTTTCATGTGACGTGCCTTTTTGGTGTTCGCGTTTGCCCGGACCCTAGTGATCTGGGGGCAAAGGGCAAAGATAAAGCGCCCGGTTTCGCAGCTTTGGTTGAGTTGCCCGGCGGTTTCGGTCAAAAGTTGGTCATCATCCCATCAGTCAAGGACTTCAGCCCCATGCCACAAACCATCACCAAAGGGGTCAAGGCCCTGGTCAAAGAGGCCAACGCCATTGTCAAAGTCATGTCCATAGCCGAGGCTAAAACCCGGCTTGATGACGATGAGTATGTCTTTGTCGATATTCGCGACATCCGCGAAATCAAACGCGGCGGCACCTTGCCCGGTGCGTTTTTGTGCCCACGCGGCATGCTCGAATTCTGGATCGACCCGGATAGCACCTATCACAAATCGGTGTTCAATCAGGACAAAACCTATGTATTTTATTGCGCCGGAGCGTTGCGCTCAGCGTTGGCGGCAAAGGTGGCGATGGAAATGGGTCTGGCCCCGGTTCAACATCTTGAAGGCGGGTTTGCTGGCTGGGTCAAACAGGACGGCCCGGTCGATAAGCGTGAAGACTA
>JBLHMP010000045.1:0-30735 GCA_047623555.1 Granulosicoccus sp. | reverse complement strand
TGCGCGCCCCCCCCCCCCCAAAGTGGCCTCCGGCGGAGGTATTTTTTACGAGAAGAAATTGGGTAGGGCCGCGATCTAGGGTTTGGCAGTTACCAGTAGGCGGCTGTCCAGTGATTGGATGCTGGAGGTGTTTGTCTCGAAGTGCTCTTTTAGGGCTTCGGCAAAACCGAGGGCAGATTCCGAGGTGGGGCGCATGACATCAAAAAGCGGTTCGGCAGAGTGGAGCACGATGACTTTGCTTTTGCCAAGGGTGCTGTCGTCGACACGAAAGGCAAGACGCCCGTTGCTGGCGGCCTCAGCCAGGCTATAGGCGACGCGGACGTCTGCGGTGCCGGTTTGGTCACCGCGCAGAGAGCTTACCAGGTTGTTCTGACGGTTGATGTTGGGCAGCAGGTGGAACACGTTGCCCGAGACATCAAGGATCGACACAGTCAGGTAGCCATCGGTCACATCGGCGGGAAGGATGAGGTCGATCACCGGGTTTTCGCCAACAAAGAAACGACCTGATGGGTTGGGTTCATCGCGGTCGCCAACGGTAAAGTTGATGCCGATATCGCTAACTGGGGCATTGGGCAGGTTTTGTTCGATCAGGCAGAGCGTCGGGTTCAGAACCTCGACGTCCAGAATGATCTTACGTTGGCCAGCCGCCGTGCGCAGAGCGTCAAATAGCCCGATGCGGGTGGCGGTTTCTGCAACGCGGCCGGTGATCGTGATCGGGGTTTGCGGACCATAGCCAACGGTCGGCACTGTGCCAAGGTCAAGCGGGCCGCAATCTGCGCGGTTTTGCAATATTGGTCGTATAATGTCGGCCGATAAGAACACCGGTTCATAGCGTATATCGGCAGAACCGGTCAGCGCACCGGGTAAACCATTGGCAAACAGTGCGGTCAGGCGATCAAAGGTGGCGCCGTCTGTGGTGACACCACTGATCTGGCCGCGATCTCCGCTAACAACCAGTCGCCATTCATCAAGATCAGCCAGCGGTGCCAGTGTGGCGAGCACATCGTTGCCCCAACTTTCGGCGACCTCTCCGGTTGCCAGCGTCAGTTCGGCATTGCCGGATTGGTTCGTCATCAAACCGGTCAGTTGATCGCGCATCTGTGCCGTGGGTACGTATCCGACAGCGCGGACAGGCGCGTCGGCAGGTTTTTCAATAATGAGCGAGAACGGATCGGCGACCGGGTATTTCGGCCCAAGCATGCCATCAAAGGCGCCCATGAAGTATCCGCCAGCGCCGCCTGCGATCAGTAGCAGCACCAACAGCGCCGCCATTAGACCGCCGCGCGATTTTCCAGGTTCGGGCGGGGGCGTTGGTTTCGCCGCAGGTTCTGTTGTAAGTTTTGCGGGCTCCGGTTCAATTTTGCGCGGAGGCGGTATGATAACGGTCGCGTCGAGGTCAATGTCGTCGACGGAGGCAGGAGCCGCATCGGGCAGGGTCGCAGACGGATCATCCAGAAACGCCAGAACATCGTCGATGTTTTGCAATCGGTTGTCCGGCTCTGGGGCCGTCATTTTGTCGATCAGGGTTTTAAAGGGCTCGGGCAGGTCATCAGTGTTCAGTAACTCTCCCTTTTTGCGCACAACTTCCATTGGGTTGGCGCCGACATCGGGCGATGCGCCGCGGAAATTGGCCAGCAGCAGCGCACCCAGCGAATAGATGTCTGAGCGGGCATCGGTATTGCCGCTTAGCTGTTCGGGGGCGGCATAGGCGTATTTGCCGGCAAATTCATTGCCAACGATGGTTTCCGCACCCGGATTGGTATCTTTGGCAATGCCGAAATCAATGATCACGGCCTGCGCCGGATCGCCACTACGCAGGATGATGTTGTCGGGTGACAGATCGCGGTGCACGATGTTGCGGCTATGGGCGGCCTGCAATCCGCCCGCGACACGACGACAGATGATCATCAGATCATCGGCCGACATCGGTCCCTGTTTCAGCTTGTGATCAAGCCCCGGACCTTCGATATAGTCCATCAATAGATAGACATGCCCGTCTTGGGTGCGATGGTTCTCGGAATAACGCACCACGGCATCATGTCGGATTTCGCGAATCTCTTCTTCGCGGGTCAGCAGCACCAAATAGTCGTCATTGCCTGAAAATTCGGTTTTTAGCACCTTTAGCGCCATCAAACGGCCCGAAATCTCGCTTCGGGCGCGGTACACGTCTGAGGTGCCACCGCGACCCAACAAGCCCTCGATCCGGTAAGTGTTGTTTAGCAAATCACCCGGTTGAAAGGCGTCACTGTCACGGGTTTCAAGCATCGTGGGTGCCGTGCGGTTCAGGAATGTTCAGCGCCCTTACCCCAGTGCCTGAAACTCAACCCGGCGGTTTTCGTCGCTACGAGTGTCCAGGGTGTCGAGCGGAACGGTTTCACCCATGCCAACAGCTTCGAGTCGGGCCTCGTCGATACCGCAACTTGAAACCAGATGACGTTTGACCTCTTGTGCGCGCAACAGCGACAGACGTTGATTATACCCGGATTTTCCCGAACTGTCGGTGTGGCCGATAATCTGGAACGCAGCAACGTCCACCGCCTGCATGACCTGACACAGGGTGACCAGTTTTGCCTTTTGATCGTCACGCAAAGCGGCGCTGTCAAAATCAAACGAGACCTGAATGTTCACCTGATCGGCGCGATCCACAGCAGCATAGGCGTTTGAATCATCCGGGGCGGGGGCCGTGGCAACACTGGCGGTTTCGCTATTCGTTTCCGTGGTCGGTTGCTGCCCGGATGGGACAATGACCAACCCGCGGGTCTTTTGCTTTTTGAACGCTGCGGTTATTTCTTCGGCTGTCATTGCACCGCTGCTTTGGGCCAGAACAGCTCCTGGCATAACCAACACGGTACCTGCGATAAATGTAGCTGCGATAAGATGTTTGAGACTGACCATTTCATGCCCTGCACTGAATGTTTAAATGATATGCGCAGAGCCTATAGCACAGGCGGTTGTCTCACAACGATTTTACAGACAAATTGATGTCTACTGTCAGTACTGTATTTGACTTTCTTGTGGGCAGTCGCTCAGAGTGGTGTGACCGTCGGGTTGTCGACATTTTTAAAGGTGAAAATATGCGGATCGTTCCGGCAATTATCATAGCAATCGCGCTAATTTTGGCACCTGTTATTTGGGTTGGCCTGAACTGGTTGGTTTTTGCAGAGGACGACTTTCAAGGATCGGCGGTTGATTCCGGCGCCCGGATCGAAATCGAAATGCTGCGGCAGCAGGTAGAAGATCTGCAAACCCGGATGGGGAGTATCCAAACCGAACTGGCCGGAATCGCGTCGGGTCTGGGGCGCGCACCGATGGTTTCGGATGAGGATGCCGAAGACGAAGTGCAGCGCGGCAGTGGGCCAAACGACATCATTGACGCCTATGCGCAGGTGGTGCTGATCGCGGATCGTCTGAATGTGAACAAAGGGCTGGTCGTTTCATCATCGCGTTATCTGGCGGCCAAGCTGGGCCGCCCACGCGAGAATATGACCCAAAATTGCCAACCGATGACCAACCCAAGGCTGGTGGACAAACTGGTTCTTGAAGATGTTGGGCCGATCCGGGTGCAGATGCTAAAACCTGCAGCTGATTCATTGCGCCGGGTGTTTGAAAATGTGCGCCGGGCTGATCCGGACCTGTATGATCGTATCAACACGTCGGGGTCTTTGTGCGTGCGTGCAATTCGCGGTGTGGCGAACAGCATTTCAACCCACAGTTTTGGTATGGCGATTGATCTGAATATCGACGGGAAATTGGACAATTTTACTGACGGTAAAACCCAATTGGGCCTGACTATTCTGGCAGATTTCTTTCACGCCGAAGGCTGGGTCTGGGGTGCTGGTTTCAGACGCGAAGACAGCATGCATTTCGAAGTTAGCCGCAAACAACTGGATGAATGGCTGGCACAGGGTTTGTTGTAAACCCGCCCAGGGTGGCGGTTATACCGACCTGAGCAAAACTTTGTTTGAGCCAATTGCCTCGGCAATTTGTTGAAACTGCGCGGCCTGTTCAACCGAGGTATCAGCGGACCTTAGCAACAGAGTTTCAGTTTCCTCAATCACCACCAAAGCGTCAGCAATTGCGGTGTTCATTTTTGCCGATTCGACAGGTGTCAGGGGCCGTGAGGTGCTTGGCCCACCCAGGGTTTGCGATTTGAAACGGGCCCGCCTTTGGGTGGATGATCGGTTGTCGCGGGCTATCTGGTTTAGCTGCTCAGCCGCATCAACGATGGCCTGCAGTGCTTTGTCATAGCCCTGAATGCCAGCGTATTGCCGACTGATCGTTTCCAGCCTCTCGGCCAAGCAGTCGACAACGTATTCGCCAGACTTTAATCCGCTGCAAAACGCGGTCGCCTGATTAAGCGATGACACAACTGCTGCGGTGGTTTGGGGATTCAGGCCTGTTTGCGCACCAGAAGGGGTGACAACAATTGGCGGAATGAAAACTGGGGTGGTTCCAACGGATGAGGTCCCGGCGCTAGCCTGACCTGATTGCAGGAAACCTAGGGTGACGGCAGCGTAAAGAACGCCTGTTCTAACTATTTTACCGGGCATGGTTCATCCCCTGAACAAATTGCTGCGAAAGATGTTGAATGTGACAGAAACCCGCTGTCGGTCCTGTCGATTTGTTACATCGTTGAATTCGACCGTAACGTTGCCGTTGTCCCAGCCATCAATCAAAAAGGCGGTGCCAACATCAATGGTATCGCCGGTCCAGGATACCGACGCGCCGAAATTGCGGGTAAATCCAGCGCCGATTCCGAAATAGGGGGCAGGGTCGGCGAAGCCATTTTTGAGGTGACTGCCATATCCTGCTGTGATCATCAGCGGAATGTTGGTTCCACTGTCAAACTGTAGCGTTGGGAACCACGTTGCCATGACTTTGCCGCTGGTCGGGTTGTCTTTGGCATCGCCCCAACTGGCCAGACTGCTGACTTCTGCACCGATGAATATGGGTGCTTTGCCTGCCGCCACCTGGCGTGAAAAATTTAGGGCAAAATATCCGGAATCCCCGAAATCGTCGGTTAGGGACGTGATTTGCGCGGTAAGCTGTACACCAACGCTGTCTATGGCGTCCCCGAACCCGATGCCAAACGCAAGCGAGCCATCCGTTTCGTCCAAAGTCCGTGCCGCTTCAACCCGTTTTGAGGTCAGTGAAAGAGAGATGAAGCCAAGCCCCGAAGGCGCGACTGTGGCCGATGTAACGGACAATAGCGTCAGGTTTTTTGGCGTATAAGCTAGGGTAGGAGGGGCAAAGTTCTCGGTGTCTTGCGCCCGCGCCTGTGGGGATGAAACCCCAAGGGCCAGCAGACAAGTGCCGACAAACATCCCCAGTTTCGTCTTTGTATTCCAGTATAACCTATTCATCAGATGCCCCTTACAAGTAAAGCATAGTGCGACTTTCCTTATCCCTCAAGCCCGTAAGCCCGGCGTATGGCGCCTTGGGTTCCCGGGCCAAAATCGCCATCGATTGATCCGGTGTAAAATTCATGTTCACGTAGCTTTGTTTGCAATGCGCGCCGGGTTTGGGCGCTGAACATTTTTGGTCGGTCGCTGAGCAGGTTTAGCACATCCGAACTGCCAGAGCGCAAAGCCTCATACAGGTAATGTGCCGCGTCTTCTGGGCCTTTGCTGGCAATCAAACCGTCATCAATAAGGGCCGCAAAATTGAACTGTGCCTGCGGGTGGCGCAGATCGGCAGCACGCTCAAAAAAGGTCAGGGCTTTTTGCGGGTTGGCGGGCAGACCCAGACCACCCTGATAGTGCAGAAACCCGAGATCATTGATTGCATCGGCAAAATCCTGATCGGCGGCCATGCGGTATAACTTTAGCGCCTTGACGAAATCCACAGGAACGCCGGTGCCGCGCTCAAATAGTTTGGCCAGCTCAAACTGCGCTTCGGGAGAGCCCGCATCGGCGGCGCGTTCCAGAAAGGCCACAGCGGCAGGCGGATCAAACCGGCCCTCGTTAGGGTTCAGCCGTATATAGGCCAGCCCCAGCATGGATCGTGTATCGCCCAGATCGGCCAGCGCCAGCATTTGCTGTTCTTGATCCGGGCGAATTGCGGCCCACGCGTCGATGGCATCGACCCCGGCAACATCTGCCTGACCACCGGCCGGGCCTGCCAGATAAAACGGAACGCCGGTCAGCGACCCATAGGTATGGGGTTCCTGCAGATTGCCGGTATTTTCCAGCACCCGGTCACGCACCTGGCGGAACATCAGGCTGATTTCGAGCCCGGGAACCGACATTTTTTCGACCAGCGCGGTGGCGTAGGGGCTGTTAAGTCCGGACCCGTCCAGCGCCACCTGACCATCCTTGGCGGCAAAGGCGACCAATGTGCCGCGATCCGGGTTGGCCGCTGCCAGCCCACCAAGGCCACGGGTTGCTTCGGTCGACGCCACTGTTTCGGCTTCGGTGGCTTGTGTGAGGTCAATGGCATCGCCAAGCGGGTTGTTGCGGCAACTGTCCAAAATGACGATTCGCATTTTGCGGGCCCGTTCGACCGCGCCCAACAACTGTTTCAGTGAGACAGATTGGCGTTGAATGTCCCGGTTTGATTGCACATTTGCGTCCACCGGGATCAAAAAGTTTTCGCCCTGAACCTCGACCCCGTGACCGGCGAAATAAATCAGCGCCAGATCCGCGGTTTCGGATCGGAACGAAAAGTCATCAAGCAATTGGTGCAGATCAACCGATGTCGCGTCCAAAGACAGCGTCACATCAAAGCCGACATTTTCCAGAGCTTCAGCAATAGACCTGGCATCATTACGTGTATTATCAAGGGGTTCAATGGTCTGGTAGGCGCCCATCCCAAGGACCAAAGCCACCCGGTCGGTGGCTGCCATAGCCGCAGATGAACAGATCATCGATGCCGTTAAGGCGACAATTCGTAAGGCTAAAGCTGACATTGAAGCTCCTAATGTTGATAGCTGAATCAACGCTCGCACAGGTTACCGCAGGTCCAATCAAATTACAGCCCAATTTTCTGTGTATGGAGTGCATAGATCAATTTGTTTTCAAATTTCCGGTTGCGCCGATGCCCGCGCCCACCTATTCCGGCAAGTGGGACACCCTTCCCCAACGAAGGGCGCTTATCTGGAAGGATAGCATAAATGACTATACAACAACCGGCATCGCGGCCGGCTAATCCGCGTTTTTCATCGGGCCCTTGTGCCAAAATCCCCACATTTGATCTGAGCAACCTTGCTGACGCGCCATTGGGCCGATCGCATAGGGCGGCAGTTGGCAAAGCGAAATTGCTTGCCGCAATTGAGGAGACCCGCGCATTGCTGGGTGTGCCTGCGGATTACAAAATCGGTATCGTACCGGCGTCTGATACTGGCGCCTATGAGATGGCGATGTGGAACCTGCTGGGCGAACGCCCTGTTGAGATGCTCGCCTGGGAGAGTTTTGGCGCGGGGTGGGTGACCGATGTGGTCAAGCAACTGAAATTGGACGCCACGGTCCGGACCGCCGACTATGGCGATATTGTTGATCTGGCGGCTGTCGACTGGGATTGCGATGTTTGTTTCACCTGGAACGGCACCACATCCGGTGTGTGCGTTCCCAACGGTGACGTGATTCCGGCGGATCGTCAGGGGCTAACCCTGTGTGACGCCACCAGTGCCGCATTTGCCATGGACCTGCCGTGGGACAAGCTTGATGCGACAACTTTTAGCTGGCAAAAAGTGCTCGGTGGCGAGGCGGCGCATGGCATGCTGATCCTGAGCCCACGCGCCGTGGACCGGTTGGAAAACTATACGCCAGCCTGGCCTTTGCCCAAGATTTTCCGTTTGACCAAAGCGGGTAAGCTGATTGACGGTATCTTTACCGGTGCGACAATCAACACGCCGTCGATGTTGGCGGTTGAAGACTATCTGGTGTCACTGAACTGGGCGCGCTCAATCGGTGGTTTGCAGGGTATGATCGCCCGTGCAGATGCCAATACGGCTGCGGTTGCGGGTTTTGTGGCGTCGCATGATTGGTTGGAGTTTCTGGCTAGTGATCCGGCAACGCGGTCCAACACATCGGTCTGTCTTAAATTCAATGACGCCCGGATTGGCGACAGTGCGGCGTTTGCCAAAGCCATCGCCAAGCGGCTGGAATCCGAAGCGGTTGCGCTCGACATTGGTGCCTATCGTGACGCCCCTGCAGGTTTGCGCATCTGGTGCGGCAGCACGGTGGAAACATCGGACATTGCGGCCATGCTTTTGTGGCTAAACTGGGCCTTTGAGACCGAAATCTCAGCCCTTTAGGCGCGTGGGTTTTCACCCACCCTACACCATAAATTTTTAGTAAAGGACCAAACTCATGGCTCCCAAAGTACTCGTATCCGACAAACTATCCCCAACTGCCGTCCAGATTTTCCGCGACCGCGGCATCGAGGTGGATTTTGAACCCGATCTGGGCAAGGACAAAAAACGATTGGCCGAAGTGATCGGTCAATATGACGGTCTTGCCATTCGGTCTGCCACCAAGGTCACCGAGACCATCCTGCGCAATGCTGTCAATCTCAAGGTTGTTGGTCGCGCCGGGATTGGCACTGATAATGTCGACAAAGAAGCCGCCTCTAAACGCGGTGTGATCGTAATGAACACGCCATTTGGCAACATGATAACCACCGCCGAACATGCCATTGCGATGATGTTCGCCGTGGCGCGTCAAATCCCTGAGGCAAGTGCCTCGACCCACGCAGGCAAGTGGGAGAAATCCAAGTTTATGGGTGTTGAGCTGACGGGCAAGACCCTTGGTGTGATCGGTGCCGGCAATATCGGTGGAATCGTCTGTGATCGCGCCCGCGGGTTGAAGATGAAAGTCATCGCCTATGATCCGTTTCTGGGTGTTGAGAAGGCCGATAAGATGGGTGTTGAGAAGGTCGAGCTTGACGATCTGCTGGCCCGCGCCGATTTCATCACCTTGCATGTGCCGCTGACCGACATGACGCGCAACATCTTGTCGCGCGAAGCGTTGGAAAAGACCAAAAAGGGTGTGCGGATCATCAACTGTGCCCGTGGCGGTTTGGTCGATGAAGACGCGCTGGCCGATCTGTTGACATCGGGTCATGTGGCCGGGGCGGCATTGGATGTGTTTGCAGTTGAGCCGGCCAAGGAAAGCCCGTTGTTCAACCTTCCCAATGTGGTTTGCACGCCGCATCTGGGGGCAGCGACCACCGAAGCGCAGGAAAACGTCGCGGTTCAGGTGGCAGAGCAAATGTCTGACTATCTTTTGACCGGTGCCGTGACCAACGCGCTGAACATGCCGTCTGTGACTGCCGAAGAGGCCAAGGTGATGGCCCCATGGATCAAACTGGCCGGCCATTTGGGTGCCTTTATCGGGCAACTGACCGATGAACCGATCAAGGCGATCAACATCTTGTATGATGGCACTGTTTCGCAAATGAACCTTGAGGCGCTGAATTGTGCGGCTGTGGCCGGGATCATGAAAACGTCAAATCCTGATGTGAACATGGTGTCGGCGCCTGTTATTGCCAAAGAGCGTGGCATTCAGATCAGCACCACCAGTCAGGATAAATCCGGCGCGTTTGATGGCTATCTGAAACTGACGGTGGTGACGGATAAACGCGAACGCTCCATTGCCGGAACCGTGTTTAGCGATGGTAAACCACGATTTATCCAGATCAAAGGTATCAACATTGATGCCGAGATTGGCGCAAACATGCTCTATACGACCAACGAAGATGAGCCGGGCGTCATTGGTATGCTGGGTCAGACAATGGGTGAAAATGGCGTTAATATTGCCAACTTTACCCTTGGCCGCTCTGAGGTTGGGGGCGAAGCGATCGCACTGCTTTCTGTGGACAATCAGGTCCCTGCGGGGGTATTGCAGAAACTCGTAGACACGGGCATGTTCAAGCAGGTCAAACCGCTGATGTTCGACGTCGCCTGAGTGTGAAATACCACGCTCTGTCCTAGATGTTTGGGGTAGGGCACAACACGACACGTAATTTTGGAAAGAGTTGATATGCCTGATCCGATCTATTGCCTTGGCGACATTCATGGCCAAACTGCGTTTTTGGATCATGCGTTGGACCTGATCGAACAGGACGGTGGCACAGACGCGGAAATCGTGTTTCTGGGCGATCTGGTGGATCGTGGGCCAGACAGTCGTGGTGTGATCGCCGCACTGATGGCCGGGCAGAAAAAAGGGCGCAATTGGCATGTGATCAAGGGCAACCACGATCGCATGTTCGCCCGGTTTGTGCGCACGGGTGATCAGAATGATGCGCGGATATTGTCCGGGCTGGGCTGGATGAACCCCAGATTGGGTGGTCCTGCGACGCTAGCGTCCTATGGGGTGGCCAATTCGGCAGATATGCCGTTGGATGTGGCATTTCAGGCGGCCGCTGCTGCGGTCCCCGAGGATCATTTGGCGTTTCTAGAAGGGTTACCGACTTCCCTGGAGCGGGATGGTTTATTGTTTGTTCACGCGGGCATTTTGCCCGAGGTGCCGCTGGCGGAGCAGATCGAGGATGATCTGGTGTGGATTCGCGGCGTGTTTCATGACTTTACCGCGCCGCACCCGTGGCTGATTGTGCATGGCCACACGGCGCTGGAATACCCTGAACATTTCGGCAATCGGATCGATCTGGATGGTGGGGCCGGCTATGGGCGACCTATCCACCCGGCGGTGTTTGAAGGCACGCAATGCTGGTTGTTGACCGACGAAGGTCGCGTTCCGCTGACGGCCTGAATGTGGTTAATCCCAAAGGTCGGTCGACAGGTATTTCAACCCGCTGTCACCGATAATGACGGCAATTGTTTCACCCGCCAAATCCCCGGCCAACAGGCCAAGTGCTGCGGCGACATTGGCCCCGGCTGAGAACCCGGCAAAAATGCCTTCTTCGCGTGCCAATGCCCGCGTCATCGTGCGTGCCTCATCGCCTGAAATGGCGATGTAGCCGTCGATCGGAACGTCCGTTAGCAACGCCAGATCATTAATGGCATACCCGCCGCCCTGAATGGGATGGCCCGGCTGACTAACCGTTTGCCCGGACAAAATCGCGGCACCTTCGGGCTCAACTACATAACCGCGCAACGACGGATTTCGGTCCCGCAGGGCCCGCATCGTACCACCAAACGTACCGCCAGACCCGGCGAAATCGACGAGGGCGGTTAACGTTTCATCGCTGTCCTGCCACAGCTCCGGTCCGGTGGTTCTGAAATGAGCGTCTGCATTGCCGGGATGGGAAAACTGATTGGCGCGAAATGCTTCGCGTTCGTTGGTGATCCGCCGTGTGGCGTCTTCGACCAAGGCCAGATCAATCCCGGATACCTGTCCCGGAATGCTGCCTTTGGCCTGCTCAACCAACACGACCTCGGCGCCTAATGCGCGCATCATCTGCGCCCGTTCGGGTGAGTTGCCGCGCGACATGACGGCCACAAATGGATAGCCCTTGATGGCGCAGATAATGGCCAGCCCGGTGCCCATATTGCCGCTGGTCAACTCGACCACGGTTTGGCCGGGGCGCAACTGACCTGCGGCCTCGGCGGCCTCGATGATGCCTTTGGCGGCGCGGTCTTTTTTGGAAAGACCGGGGTTCAAATAGTCCAGCTTTGCCAATATCCGCCCCGAAAGGCCGCGACTTGCCACCATCTGATCGAGCCAGACAGACGGTGTTCGGCCGATCACGTCGATGATTGAATTTGCCGCCATGCCTATGTCCAGTCCAAAACCACTTTGCCGCTTTGACCCGATTTCATCGCCGCGAAACCCTGCTCAAAATCATCTATGCCAAACCGATGGGTGATAACATCACTGATGTTAAGCCCGTTTTCCAGCATCGCAATCATTTTGTACCAGGTCTCAAATATCTCACGCCCGTAAACGCCCTTGATGGTGATCGCCTTAAACACAATACGCGACCAATCCACCGGAGATTTGCCCGGTGGAATACCCAAAAGGGCAATCCGCCCGCCCATCACCAAGGCCTCGACCATCTGGTCAAGTGCGTGTTGATTGCCCGACATTTCAAGCCCCACATCAAAGCCTTCGCGCATTTTCAGGCGGTCACGGACCTCGTCCAAATCCTGCTCGGCGACGTTCACCGGCACCACATCGGCAACCTTAGCTGCCAGATCCAGACGGGTTTGATTGACATCGGTGATCACAACATGGCGCGCCCCGACGTGTCGTGCAACGACGGCGGCCATGATGCCAATCGGGCCGGCGCCGGTGATCAGCACGTCCTCGCCCACCAGATCAAAGCTTAGTGCGGTGTGCACAGCGTTGCCAAGCGGGTCTAAAATGGCGCCGATGTCGTCGCTGATAGCATCGGGTAACGGCACCACGTTAAACGCGGGTAGCCGCAGATATTGCGCAAATGCGCCCTGTTCGTTCACGCCGATACCACGGGTTTCCGGGTCCAGATGAAACTTGCCAGCGCGGCTCTGACGGGAATGCTTACCGATCAGATGGCCTTCGCCACTGCACCGTTGCCCGATTTGCAGATCATCGACATTTCGGCCCAGTTCGACAATCTGACCGGCGAATTCATGGCCGGTTATCAGCGGTACAGGCACGGTTTTGGCGGCCCATTCGTCCCAGTTCCAGATGTGAATGTCCGTGCCGCAAATGCCAGTCTTGTTGATTTTGATCAGCACGTCATCTGGGCCAATTTCTGGCACTGGCGCGGTCTTCATCCACAACCCTTCGCGGGGTTCGGATTTGATCAGACATTTCATTTCGTTGCTCATGACAACACCCCCACGGCTTTACCGGCAATCTCAAACGCTGTCAGCGCGCGGTCCAGTTCTTCGCGTTTTAGTGCTGCGTTCATCTGGGTGCGAATGCGGGCTTTGCCGCGTGGGACCACCGGAAAAAAGAAGCCCGAGACATAGACACCTTCGTCAAATAGGCGTGTCGCCAAATCCTGCGCCAATTGCGCCTCGCCTAACATCACTGGGACAATGGGGTGTTCGCCGGGCAGTAGATCAAAACCCAACCTTTCAAGGCCAGCGCGCCAGTAACGTGTGTTATCAAATAGTTGCGCACGTTGTTCGGCGCCATTTTCAACCAAGGTGATTGCCGTAAGACCCGCCGCGACAATCGACGGCGGCAGTGAATTCGAGAACAGATAGGGCCGGGCGCGTTGCCGCAACAGGTCAATCACCGGCTGAGGGCCGGCGATATAGCCGCCAATGGCCCCGCCAAGTGCTTTGCCCAAGGTCCCGGTCAGAATGTCGACATCAACGCCAAAATGATCCGGCGTTCCGGCGCCGTTTGGCCCCATGAACCCGGTGGCGTGACAGTCATCAACCATAACCACAGCGTCATAGGTGCGGGCCAGTTCGGTGATGGCGGGCAGGTTGGCCAGATAGCCGTCCATGCTAAACACACCGTCTGTGGCGATCATGATATGGCGCGCGCCGTCGGTGCGGGCCTGTTTCAGATGCGCCTCAAGATCACCCATATCGCTGTTCTGGTAACGATAGCGTTTCGCTTTGCACAGACGCACCCCGTCGATGATCGATGCGTGGTTGAGCGAGTCCGAGATGATCGCATCCTCGGGCCCCAAAAGCGGCTCAAACAACCCGCCATTGGCGTCGAAACAGGCGGCAAACAGGATCGCGTCGTCTTTGTTCAGAAACCCGGCCAGACGCTGTTCTAATTCGCGGTGAATGTCCTGGGTGCCGCAGATAAACCGGACCGAGGCCATGCCAAACCCCTTGGGCCCCATCGCACCCTTGGCGGCGGCGATCAAATCAGGGTGGTTGGCCAACCCCAGATAATTGTTGGCGCATAGATTGATAACCTTGTGTCCGCCGACAGTGATTTCGCCACCTTGCGGTGAGGTGATCATTCGCTCGCGTTTTGTTAGGCCTTCGGACTCGATCTGGGTCAGGGTCTGGCTGATATGGGTTAGAAACGATTGGGACATTGGAAACTCCTATGTCGTGATATCTAACATAACGGAATCGATTCCGAAATAGGAGAAATGCCTATTGGCGTTTTAGCGCCTCACCCTGTTGCTAATGGCAGCTCCAAAGTGGTCTTTTCTGTAGAGACCATAATGGATGTGCTGAATTTGCGCACGTTTTTGTCGGCAAAGAAAAACCGGTGGGTGAAGGCTTCGTAATCGGCGATATCCTTGGCGACGGCGATTAAGAAAAAGTCAGATTTGCCCGCCACGCAATAGAAATGCTGAACCTGCGGATCAAACCGGGCCTTGCGTTTAAACGCATCAATCTGATCAAGCCGGTCGCGTTCTAGTTCAACCGAAACAACGGCGGTGATGCCAAACCCCAGTTTTTTGCCGTCAAGCTGTGCCATCTCACGGGTGATAACGCCACTGCGCGCGAACGTTTCAGTCGACGTTGCACAGAGGCGGTCGAGGTGCCGGCGTGATCGGCAAGCGCGGCAATGGGCATGTGCGCGTTCTTTTGCATCGCGGATAGGATGCGCGTGTCGATACTGTCCATATTTTGCATAATTACCTCGCTAATTTCCGAAATTTTGATGATAATAGATCAGATTTGGCAAAAAATTCGATCTGAATATTGCACCTCATATGCGTAAATTGACCTGATGAAACACGGAGTTATTTCAATTTTGCCGCTGGCAGTGGGCGCCGCGCTATATGGCTTTGCGTTTGGGGTATTGGCGGCGCAGGTGGGGTTTCCCTGGTGGGGCGTTGCGTTGATGAGCGCGTTTGTTCACGCCGGATCGTCGCAGATTGTGGCGGTCGAGCAGTTTGCAGCAGGCGAATTTGTTGTCGGAGCGGTGATTGCAGGTGCGGCGTTGAACCTGCGGTATCTGGGCATTATCGCGTCCTTGGCGGATGTCCTGAAGGATATCCCATTTCGTCTGCGACTGATCGCGATCCATATTACGGGCGATGAAAACTGGGCGCTGACCATGGCCAAAAGGGTGAATGACCCAAGCGTCGGCGCGTGGTTCCTGATTTGCTCGGGCATTACTATGATTTCGGTTTGGCTGATGTCGACGACGGCTGGGGCATTGATTGGCAAAGCGATTCCAAATCTTGAGGAATTTGGGCTTGGCTTTGCCTTTACGGCGGCGTTCATCGCCATGGCGCGGGCGATGTTTGTCGGGCGGCGCAATGTGGTCGCGTGGCTGGTAACGTTTGGTGTGACGGTGTTGTTAACGCGATCCGGGGTCGGGGGAGCCTATGCCATCCTTGCTGGCAGCATGATCGGACTGGCCATCAGCACCGTGGCGCGGGCACGGGAAGGGGGCATCCGATGACGCCAAACCAGTGGATGTTGATTCTGTTTCTGGGTCTTGCGGCCTATGGTATCCGGATTTTGGGGCTGTTGGGCGGGCAGGCCATTCGCAACAATGCGCGGCTTCGCCCATTGCTTGAGGATTTGCCCGGTTGTCTGGTGGTTGGTCTTATTGCGGCGTCCTTGGCGAACCAGCCTCTCACGACGTGGGTTGCGGCGGGGATTGCTGTGTTGGTTGCGGTTTGGAGCAACAATGTCGTGGTGACCATGGTGTTTGGGTTTATGGCCATTCTGGGGCTGCGGTATTTCGGACTCTAGCGGTGTGCCGATCCGTTTTAGCCTCCGGCGGGGATATTTTTGGAAACTGGAAAGTTTGAGGCTTTAGGCGTTTTTGACGATTAAAAGAGCCGTTGCCGGGCCATTTGTAGCCGTGATGGCATGGGCGATATCGGCGTTATAGCGGGCGGTGTCGCCGGGCGCGATCTGTTCCGTTGCGGTGCCGGATGTGACAGTTAGCCTGCCGCTGGTGGCGATCAGATATTCGCGGGCGCCCCGGGTGTGTGGGGGGCTGGTGAGGGCGCCGCCCGCATCGAATTCAAGTTCGTAAACTTCGTGCTGCCCGGCCTCTTCGGGGGGCGACAGGATGCGGATGCGGCAGCCCTGGCCCATGTTGTCGATCGACGGCACGTCGGCTGCGCGCAGAATTTGGATGCGATCGCTGTCGGTATCGGCATCCAGAAGGCCGGCAAAATCGACCTGCAGGGCACGCGTCAGATTCCACAGGGTGGCAATGGTCGGGCTGCTATTGCCGCGTTCAATCTGGCTGACCATCGAGCGGGACACGCCCGACAGATTGGCCACAGCGTCGAGTGACAACCCCTGTTTGCGGCGCGCCTCTTTTAGGCGGGCGGGCAGGCGTGTCAGTATATCGTCGGAATTTTCCACCATAACGGACATTTGGGCGCGTGGGGCGGTGCTGTCAATCCGTTGCTGCTAAATCGGTGAGGCGACAAAATCGGCAAACCGCGCCTTTAGGCGGTCGGTGTCGTCGGTGCTCCAGTTGTCTGGGGCAGTGACGGCCAACCAAGCCTTGATATAATTTGACGGGGTAAAGGTGTGGCCATAGCCGGGTGGAACTGTGGTGGCCATCGGGATATCAAAGCCAACCTGAAAAAACGTCACCAGCGGCGTCCAGTTGAAATAGGGCGAGATATCCGGGCCACGGTTGGTTCCGAGCCAGTCGGGGGCAGAAAACGCCAGATTGGGCGAGAAAAAGCTCATCGGGTCGCTGGGGTGCTGCAAATAGACGATGCGGATAGGCCCCCATTGCGTTGGCATGTCCGGGGTAAACCCGTCATGCGTCATGAACCGGATCAGTGAGCTGTCGCGAAACAAAGGCCGCCATTCTGGTGAGCCGGGATTGCGGTTGGCTGTGACGCTTGGCCAGATGGTGCTGGCAAAAGGCGGCCCAGCCCACAACGCGCCATTGATCGGATCGGTGAGTAGCGAAATCAGATCGGCCGAGTCTTCGGAGCCTAATGCGCCAAGGCTTAGGCCGAACAGATAGAGCCGCGGGCGGCTGTCTTGGGGCATCACGCTCCAGCGGGCATAGACCGCGTCAAACAACGCGCGGGCCGATTCGCGTGATAAATCCGGGTCGATCATCAACGTTAGCCAACTGGGCAGATAGGAATATTGCATCGACACGATGGCAAGGTCACCATTGTGCATAAACGCCACCGGTTGAATGGCCGCCGGGTCGAGCCAGCCGGTGCCGGTTGGGGTGGCGATGATCAGCACGGGCCGCTCAAACCCACCCTGCCGGGCGAGTTCGGCAACGGCGATTTTGGCGCGCTCTGCAACCGTTTCGGCGGTGTTATACCCGGCAATCACCCGGATCGGTTGCTTGGCACTGCGCCCGGTCATGGCCTCAATTTCGGCCTTGTCCGGGCCATCGGTCAGGAACTGTTTGCCGTTGCGGCCAATGTCGTCCCACCGGATCAGGCTGTCGGCGAACTGGGCGGGTTCAACGGTTTCTTCATCCGTTTTGCTATCAATTGTGGCAAATAATTCGTCCATCGCGTGCAGCGCCGTTGAAACGACCAACCGGTTCATGGTGGTGATGACCACAAAGCTGACAAGCAGCACACCCAAGGCAACCGAGATGCGATGCGGCAGTATCCGGTTGACCTGTGCGCTGGCCCTTCGCTCGGTCCAGATCAGAGCGCGGGTGACTAGCAAAACCACAGTTGCGGTCAGAATGGCGATGCCAAGCACCGAAGTAGGATAGGCCGATTCGATTTCGGGCATGCCCATCAGGTCGCGGATCGAATTTTGCCAGACGCTCATCCGGGCAAGGGTTGCAATGGCGGTGCCTGTGGCGAGGACCAGCAGAATACTTCCCACAATTCGGGCAACTTCACCCTGAAATTCGCGGAGTTCCAGAAACAGCCACAGCCAATGTGCCAGCCTACCAACGCCATAGCCAACCGCAAACACCACGCCAGACAGCACGCCCTGCACCAAGGGCATGCGTGGCAACAGCGACGGTGTCAGCGAGGCGCTGAATAAGAGCAGGCCGACCAGCAGGCCAACGACAGAAATAGAGCGGAAAAAAGATAACAGCATGATGCCTCTTCGTGTGTTGGGATCACCCGGTGGCCTGCCGTTCTGAACGTCGGGCCAGTTTCGTGGCCAGATTTACACCAACTCCGGGGCGCGACCAAGGGCAGACAGCAATGCAAATGGCGCAGCCGTGGTTTTGGTTGAAATAGGGCAGGCATTTGTCGAAATTCACGTACCATTTTTCCACGCCGCGCACGGTTTGTTTCTGCGAATACAGGGCTTCGGGCGGGCAGGCGTCCTCGCATATGCGGCAACTTTGGCAAAACTCATCGATGCCAAAATCCCGCGCCGGGGTCGATGCAAACGGCGCGTCCGTCAACACCGCAGCAAGGCGAAAGGACGATCCGAATTCCGGGTTTATCAGCGAGCCGTGTTTGCCCAATTCGCCAAACCCGCAGGCCAATGCCGGTGGGATCATGGTTAATGCGCCGGTCATCGGGCCAGTAACGGGTTCTGCATCCCATCCCTGTTGCCTGATCCATCCGGCGACATGTTTGGCGGCAACCCCGGCGCGGATATATTGCGAGACAACTTCTAACCCGGCCTGTGGTTCGGGGGCGGTGCGGATTTCGTCGTAATCATGTTGCACGCCGATGATGATGATGATGCGGCTTTGCGTGACTTCGCGGCCTTCATAAACCCAATCGGCGTTCATTTCGGTGACGCCGATGCGTTCGCAGGTTTCATCCAACACAAACCGGTCTAGGCCGGCGGTCCAGTCGTCGGGGGACATATGTGCCGCCTGATCTGCGATCGGTGATAGCGGTGTTTCAAACAGGGCGATCCGTTCGGCGCGTTTGACGGCAAATTCCGGGACTTTGGCGGATTGCGCGTAAAAAAATTGTTGCATGGCACCATGCGCAATGTCGTCGGGGTCCGGCGCCCAATAGACCATATTGGGACGCCGCTGTTCTGGATCGCCCAGCCCATTAACCGTGTTGCCACTGGTTTCGGGGGTTACTGCAACCTGTGCGGGGTCCGGGATGAACGGGCGGTGTGGATTCGGTCTGGCCATGGGCAAGCCTAGCACGTCAGACTGCTATGTCAGTAGGTCAACGCCAATCATTGCCAACGCGCCGATCACCACACCAATCAGAGCAGGCCAAATCAGCGCGCTCCAACCACGTGGGCGGGGGGTGTCATCTGCGGCCTGACGGATCAGCGCGGCCTCGACCAATTGCGGCAGGCGGGGGCCAAAGCGGGCCAGAACCTGCGCGGTTTTGGCGAGGTCGGACATGATCGCACGCGGGCCGATGGATTGCTTGATGTAATCCTCGACCACCGGTTTGGCGACGTCCCAGATGTTGATACGCGGGTTGAGCGACCGCGCCACACCTTCGACCACCACCATCGTGCGTTGCAATAAAATCAGTTCAGTGCGGGTTTCCATGCCAAAACGTTCGGTGACTTCAAACAGATAACTTAGCAATCGACCCATCGACATGCCGGTGGCATCAACGCCAAATATCGGCTCGCCGACGGCACGTAAGGCGCGGGCGAATTCGTCAACGTCTTGACTGGCAGGCACATAACCCGCCTCAAAATGCACTTCGGCGACGCGTTTATAATCTTTGCGGATAAAGCCAAACAGGATTTCGGCGTAAACCCGGCGGGTATATTCGTCGATATGGCCCATGATGCCAAAATCATAGGCGATGATATCGCCGTTTGGCGCGACCTTTAGGTTGCCCTGATGCATGTCGGCATGGAAAAAACCGTCGCGCAGGGCGTGCGACAGGAACAGCTCCATCACCCGGTTTGCCAGCACATTGCGGTCATGGCCAGCGGCATCAATGGCATCATTGTCGCCCATCGACACGCCATCGGCCCAGCCAAGCGTCATCACCCGGCGGGCTGACAATGGCCAGTTTATTGTCGGCAGCTGAAAGCCGACGTCGTCTTTGGTATTGGCGGCAAATTCTGAGGCGGCCGAGCTCTCAAGGCGTAAATCCAGCTCTCCGCGGACCACGCCATCGAAATGTTCGATCACGTCCATCGGTTTCAGACGCCGTGCGCCGGGCGCGAAAATATCGACAATGCGGGCGGCAAAATAAAACGCGTCAATGTCTTTGCGAAACGCCCGTTCAATACCGGGGCGCAACACCTTTATCGCGACTTCTTCGCCGGTTTCGCGAATCCGGGCATGATGCACCTGCGCAATTGAGGCCGCTGCAATCGGCTCGCTGAATTCACTAAACAACTCATCGACCGGCTGGCCGAGTTCCTTTTCGATCTCGGCGCGGGCCAACTCGGTGGCAAAGGGTGGCAGTTTGTCCTGAAGCACCCGCAATTGCTGGGCCAGATCATTGCCAACCATATCCGGGCGCGTCGACAGAACCTGACCGAATTTGATATAGGCCGGACCGAGCGCGGTTAGGGCGCGCGGCGCCGGTGGCATGTCAGGATCACCTTTATAGCCCAGCCACATAAACGGTTTACCAAGAGCATGGGCAATAAACCGCAACAGGGTCGGGGCCTCAAAGGCGTCCAACACGACGTTCATCGCGCCAGTGCGTTCAAGGGTGGCGCCGGTACGGATCAGTCGCCAGATATTATGTGGTCCGCGCATGTCAGATTTTCCACCCGGAATGCAGCGCGGCGATGCCGAGGCTTAGGTTGCGGTATTTGGCGTTCTCAAACCCGGCTTGGCGTACCATGTCCTGAAATGTGTCCTGATCGGGGAAATTGCGGATTGATTCGACCAGATATTGATAGCTGTCGTAGTCATTGGCGATCAATTTGCCCATGCGCGGGATCACATTAAAGCTATAGAGATCATAGGCTTTTTGCATCGCGGGGTTGGGCAATTGGCTGAATTCCAGAACCATCAGACGACCACCGGGGCGCAGCACGCGAAAGGCTTCGTTTAGCGCCTCTTGCGGGCGGGTAACGTTCCGGATGCCAAAACTGATGGTGTAAACGTCAAAGGTATTATCCTCAAACGGCAGCGCCATGGCGTCGCCGACCACCCAATCAAGGCTGTTGGCCATCTGGTCGGCCTCGGCGCGTTGCCGCCCGGCAATCAGCATCGGTTCGGTTATATCAAGCACCGTGGCATGGCCCGATCCGGCACGTTTCAGGAACCGAAACGCGATGTCGCCGGTGCCACCCGCTACATCCAGCAGCTTTTGCCCGGGACGCGGCGCCAGCCAATCCATCATCGCGTCTTTCCAGATGCGGTGGATGCCCATGCTCATCACATCGTTCATGACATCGTATTTTGACGCAACTGAGCTAAATACGCCCTGCACCCGCCCGGCTTTGTCGGCCTCGGGGATGGTTTCGCGTCCGAAATGGGTGGTGTTATCATTCATGCCAATGGGTCCGTTCTGACAGCTTTGGGTTTGTATATCCCAGCCTATCTCCATAGGCTATGCGTCGTTCTGGACCTGTGTTGGCAGAGGGGAGTGACCCGTGCAAGATGTTGTGCCGGGCCTCATTGAACAGAATCAATCAAAGGGTCAAAACAATGCCTGAACTCCCAGAAGTCGAAACCGTTCGCCGGGGTCTGACCCCGGCAATGGAGGGTCAGACCATTGTGCAGGCCGACATAAACCGGCCCGATCTGCGCTGGCCGTTTCCGGACCAGATGTCTGAACGGCTGACCGGGCAAAAGGTTCTGCGGTTGCGGCGACGGTCGAAATACATCCTGATTGATCTGTCTGGCGGCGAGACGTTGTTGATCCATCTGGGCATGTCCGGGCGTATGACGGTGTCGGGTGATCCAACCGGACAATTTGTGCGCGGCCATCCGCCGACCGATAAACATGACCATGTTGTGCTGCATATGGACAGCGGTGCGCGTATCACTTTCAACGATGCACGCCGGTTTGGGTCGATGGACCTGATGGCGACGGACAGGGCGGATGACCACAAGTTGTTGGCGGTGCTGGGGCCGGAACCTTTGGGTAATGATTTCCATGAGCAGCATCTGATTGATGCGTTCAAAGGCAAGAACAGCCCGGTCAAATCGGCGTTGCTAGACCAGAGAATCGTGGCCGGACTGGGCAATATCTATGTTTGCGAAGTGCTGTTCCGGGCCAGGGTGTCGCCGGCATCCAGAGCCGGCCAGATTGCGTCGAAACGGGTCGGGACCTTGGTGCCGATCATTCGTGAGGTGCTGAACGATGCGATTCGGGCCGGGGGCTCAAGCCTGAAAGATTTCCGCCAGGCGGATGGAGAACTCGGGTATTTTCAACACAGTTTCGACGTCTACGGACGTGAGGGGGAACCCTGCCGGACCAAGGATTGCAAAGGTGTTGTGCAAAGAATCGTTCAGTCCGGGCGATCTTCGTTCTATTGTGGGCAGTGCCAAAGATGACTTGATCCACGCGACACGCGTGGTATGGGGGCGGCCTTAAACGAAACAATCGAGAGATTACCTGATGGCCTTTGAGACGATCATCGTCGAAGTGGAAGACCACGTAGCCCTGATAAAGCTGAACCGGCCAGACGCGCTGAATGCGCTGAACAAGCAATTGTTGGCCGAATTGTGCAAGGCGCTGGCGGATGCCGATGGCAACGACAAAGTGCGTTGTATCGTGATCACCGGATCGGAAAAGGCCTTTGCCGCTGGTGCCGATATCAAGGAAATGTCAGGCCTTAGCTATGTGGACGTCTATACGTCCAACCTGTTTTCTGAATTGGGCGTTTGCCTGGGCAGTATCCGCAAACCAATAATTGCCGCGGTATCTGGCTATGCGCTGGGCGGTGGCTGTGAGCTGGCAATGGCCTGCGATTTCATCATCGCAGCCGAGAACGCCAAGTTCGGGCAACCAGAAATTAACCTTGGGGTTATTGCCGGAATGGGCGGCACACAGCGCCTGACCCGATTCGTCGGCAAATCCAAATCGATGGATATGAACCTGACCGGACGGTTTATGACCGCAGAAGAGGCCGAATGCTCTGGATTGGTCAGCCGCGTGGTTCCGGCCAAAAAGCTGATGGAAGAAGCCATGAACGCCGCCCAGAAAATCGCCGAGAAATCGATGATGACGGTTCTGGCGGTCAAGGAATCAGTGAACCGCAGCTATGAAACCACCCTAAATGAGGGCATTTTGTTTGAACGCCGGGTGTTTCACTCTATGTTTGCCACCGAAGACCAAAAAGAAGGCATGGCTGCCTTTATGGAAAAACGCCAACCACAATTCCGGGATAAATGACGCTACGGGCCCTGGCCGTTTTTCGGTCTTGGCCCGTTTGGGGACGATCCCCTGTTGACTCGCCGCCAAGTCGCACCTAAAGACGCAACTTCTAATTCACACCCTACTCAAACCGTGGGACGATAAATAATATGGCCAATTCGCCACAAGCTAAAAAACGCGCCCGTCAGAACGAAGCACGCTTTGCTGTAAACAAAGCCCGTCGTTCGCGCATCCGTACTTTTCTGCGTACTGTAGAAGAAGCGATTGAATCGGGCATCCAAGATGATGCCGCAAAGGCCCTTCGCGCCGTTCAGCCTGAGCTGATGCGCGGTGTGACCAAAGGTGTTTACCACAAAAAGACTGTTGCGCGCAAAATGTCGCGGCTGTCGTCGCGAGTCAAAGCACTGGCCTAATCTCTGGCTCTTGTAGCCTGAGATTTTCCATCTACGTAAAGGCGTTGCCAGTGGCAGCGCCTTTTTGCGTGTCTTGATCCCAGGCAAGTTGGGTGAGACCTTTCTGCAGGTGCAACAGATTCTTTGCAGGCAAAGTCCGAGTCAATACCAAAGGTTTATTGCCGCATTGCTCAGGAATTTGTTACTACTGTTTCAGCGATTCACTCGCTGGGGGGACAGGAGCTATTGATGGTTTTTGATGGGCATCAAATACCAACAAGAGCGATTGTTGAACGGAGCGGCCAATAGGCACTTTCGAACGACCTGCTGCAGGTGTCGGCCAAAACCGACATACAGCCCTGTCATTACATGTGTTTGCAACGATGTTTTTTTGTTGTTGGACTGTCCACGATGGGTGGAGCGGGTCCAGCGATATTAATGTATGTTGCACCGTCTTGCTTGTCAGGCGGTCGTGCTGCTATCTGTGCAGTGCGCCCATGTCCCGTGCGGTGGATCCTGCCAGATTGATTTCTGGTTAGATAACGGAACAGGCCGTGGGGCCGGACTGCGTGAGGCGCTGGATGACAAACGATAAATGGGGTCAACTCAGACAACGACTGCTTAAGACAGTTGGGCAAAATAATTATACAACGTGGATTGAACCACTGGAATTTTCGAAACTTGATGACGGTATAGCCGTGTTTCATGTGCCGACAAATTTCATGGGAAACTATGTCAGTCAGAATTTTGCAGATTTAATTCTGTATGAGCTGAATCAGGCGGGCCACCCGGTACAGCGTGTCGCCTTTAAGGTTGCGGCCAACTCACCTGTGCGCCCTGCGAGTCGTTCAAGGTCACCGATCAAACCCGCGACAGTGAGTCCGCGATTGACTGCAAGCGTCGTTGAGGCGTTGCAGGCTGCGCCATTGGACCCTCGGTTCACCTTTGATGGCTTTGTGGTCGGCAAGCCCAACGAACTGGCCCATGCTGCCGCGCGTCGGGTTAGCGAAGGCGGCCCCGTGACGTTCAACCCGCTGGTTTTATATGGTGGTGTTGGTCTTGGTAAAACCCACCTGATGCACGCCATCGCATGGGAGCTTCGGGCCCGTAAACCTGAGCTGAACGTGCTGTATCTGTCTGCTGAACAATTCATGTACCGGTTTGTTCAGGCGTTGCGCGAACGCAAAATGATGGACTTCAAGATGCTGTTCCGGTCCGTCGACGTGCTTATGGTGGATGATGTCCAGTTTATCGCTGGCAAAGACAGCACCCAAGAAGAGTTCTTTCACACGTTCAACGCGCTGGTGGACCAAAACAAACAGATCATCATTTCCGCCGATCGCGCCCCTGGCGAGATCAAAGACCTTGAGGATCGGGTGAAATCCCGGCTGCAATGTGGGCTGGTTGTTGATTTGCACCCAACCGACTACGAATTGCGTCTGGGCATTCTGCAAACCAAGGTTTTGGCGCAGTGCAAGACCTACCCAGGTCTGGAAATTGCCAATGGCGTTCTGGAATTCCTGGCGCAGCGAATTTCGACAAATGTGCGCGTGCTCGAAGGTGCTTTGACCCGGCTGTTTGCCTTTGCTTCTCTGGTTGGGCGCGAAATCGACATGGATCTGACGCAGGATTGTCTTGCCGATATTCTGCGCGCCTCGGAACGCAAAATCACCGTCGAAGAGATTCAGCGCAAAGTGTCGGATTATTATAACATCCGTCTCAGCGATATCATCGGGCCAAAACGCCTGCGCAGCTATGCGCGGCCGCGTCAGGTGGCGATGTATCTGTGCAAACAGCTGACCAGCCGGTCGTTGCCAGAGATCGGTCGCCGGTTTGGTGGTCGTGATCACACGACGATCATGTATGGCGTCCGCCGCATCGAAGAGCTGAAAGCGACCGACGGGCAAATCGCCGAAGACGTAGAAATGCTGCGCCGCACCCTAGAAGCGTAGCGTGGGCACCACAGGGAACAAAAGTTGGGCCAGATGGCCCGCCTCTGCCCCTTGACCTTGTTGCATTTCCGGCGGAACAATCCATTAAAGCCTTGTATGGCCGGGCAAACGCGCTATTTTGCCCTTCCCGACGGACGCAGAGGATCAGAGATCATGAAAATCAGCATAGAGCGCGGCGCGCTGTTAAAGGCTGTGTCACAGGCACAATCGGTAGTAGAGCGGCGCAATACGATTCCGATCCTGGCCAACGTGCTGATCGAAGCCGAAGGTGATCAGGTGCAGTTCCGCGCCACCGATCTGGATATCGAAGTGGTCGACAAAGCCGCGGCGCAGGTTGAACGCGCAGGCGCGACCACGGTTTCGGCGACGACGTTGAATGAAATCGTGCGTAAGCTGCCGGATGGCGCGTTGGTGGTGTTGACCGCAGACAGTGCCGCGGGGCGTCTAACGGTTGAGGCTGGCCGCTCGAATTTCTCGCTGGCGACATTGCCACGCGAAGATTTTCCGGTGATGGCCTCGTCCGACTACCAAACGAATTTCTCAGTTGCAGCGGCTGTGTTGCGGCGACTGTTCGACAAATCCAAATTCGCCATTTCAACCGAGGAAACCCGGTATTATCTGAACGGCGTTTATATGCATGTCTCCGAATCAGATGGCGGAAAAGTGCTGCGCTGTGTGGCCACTGATGGCCATCGACTGGCGCGGATCGACGCGGATCTGCCCGAAGGGGCCGGCGATATGCCCGGTGTCATCGTGCCGCGTAAGACCGTTGGTGAGATGCGCAAACTGCTGGATGATGACGAGATGATGATCGCGGTATCCGTTAGCGAAACCAAGGTACGCTTTGCCACGCCGGATGTGACGCTGACGTCCAAAGTGATCGACGGCACGTTCCCTGATTACACGCGGGTTATTCCGCAGGGCAACACCCGCCGCCTTGAGGTGGATGCAGCCGAATTTGCCAAGGCCGTTGATCGGGTCGCGACAGTTTCGTCAGAACGTTCGCGTGCGGTGAAATTGCAGTTGGAGGAAGACCGGCTGATCCTGTCGGTTAACGCTCCTGATAGTGGTGCCGCCGAAGAAGAACTGTCGGTGGCTTACACCGATGAGCCTCTGGAGATCGGGTTTAACGCCAAATACCTGCTGGAAATTGCCAGTCAGGTGGATCGCGAAAACGCTGTGTTCATGTTCAACTCATCTGGTGATCCGACGTTGATGCGTGAAGGTAATGACCAAAGCGCGATCTATGTGGTCATGCCGATGCGGGTTTGACGGGCCGCTTTCTGTTAAAGAAAACCGGTAGAGGGGCAGACGTATGTTGTGCCTGACTTACCTTACCTTGTCCCATTTCCGGTCGCACAAAGTGGCGCGGCTGTCCTGTGATGGCCGCCCTGTGGCGATCTATGGGCCCAATGGCGCGGGTAAAACCAATATCCTTGAGGCGGTATCGTTGTTTTCGCCCGGTCGTGGTCTGCGCCGTGCCGCAGCACAGGATATGGTGCGCCGCCCCGAGGCGTTGGGATGGAAGCTGACTGGTATTATCAAATCGCTGGGCCGTGTGCACGAGGTTGAAACCTGGTCGGATGCCGGTGCTGCGCGGCAGGTGCGGATCGATGAAAAGGCCGCCAATCAACTGGCTTTGGGCCGCATCGCGCGGGTGTTGTGGCTGGTGCCGTCGATGGACCGGTTGTGGATCGAAGGCGCCGACGGGCGCCGCCGGTTTCTGGATCGCATGGCAATGAGCTTTGAGCCGTCCCATGCCGAGGCCTCGTTGACCTACGAAAAGGCTATGCGCGAACGCAATCGTTTGCTTAAGGATCAGGTGCGAGATGCCGCCTGGTACGGCGCGCTCGAGGCGCAGATGGCAACTGCTGGCCATGCAATTCACCGCGGCCGGGTGGAGACGCTGGAACTGTTGGGCGCAGCACAGGATCAGGCGAAAACCGCCTTTCCTGTGGCCGAGTTAGAGTTAACCCTGACCGAAGGCGAAATGCCCGAAACTGAGGATGATTTGCGTGATGCCTTGGCCGAGAGCCGCTTTCGCGACATTGCTGCCGGGCGTACATTGGTTGGACCACATCGCGCCGATGTGTATGGCGTTTACGCGGCCAAAGGTGTGCCTGCGCGCGATTGTTCCACCGGCGAGCAAAAGGCGCTGCTGGTGTCACTAATTTTGGCCAACGCGCGGGCTCTGTCCGAACGTATTGGCGCGCCGCCGATCCTGTTGCTGGACGAGGTCGCCGCACATCTGGACAGAGATCGCCGCGCCGCGCTCTATGATGAGATTTGCGCGCTTGGCGCCCAGGCGTGGATGACCGGCACTGGAGATGAGCTGTTTGCAGAACTGGGCGATCGGGCGCAATATCTGGAAGTGACTGAAACCGATGGCGTGTCCGCGGTTGCGGTTCCGTGACCTGAGGTGAAACAGCTAGACCAACGACGATGTACCAGATTGATCTGATTGTCAGTTGGCCGCAGATCTGCGTTGGTCAGGTGAACGTCTTTGCCTGTTATAAAATGTGCCCGGAAAGGGTGACATTCCCCCCGAAAAGTCGTATAAAATGTGAAAAATATAGAGGATTTTTTGGATGTCCGAAGGCAAGCAACCCACGGAAGCATATGACGCGAATTCTATCAAGGTTCTCAGAGGGTTAGAGGCTGTTCGTAAACGGCCTGGCATGTATATCGGTGACACGGATGACGGATCGGGTTTGCACCATATGGTGTATGAGGTCGTTGATAATGGCATCGACGAAGCATTGGCAGGCCACGCTGATGCGGTGACCGTCAAAATCCACGCGGATTCGAGCGTTTCCGTGAGCGATAATGGTCGCGGAATTCCCGTTGGCATCCACGAAGAAGAAGGCGTTTCTGCTGCCGAGGTCATCATGACCCAACTGCACGCAGGCGGCAAATTCGATAGCAATTCCTATAAGGTTTCCGGCGGACTGCACGGTGTTGGCGTGTCCGTTGTCAATGCGCTGAGCGATTGGCTGGAGTTGCGCATCTGGCGCGATGGAAAAGAGCACGTGGCGCGGTTTGAAGGTGGCGATACAGTCGAGCACCTCAAGGTGGTTGCCGAGACCGGTGATCGCACCGGCACCGAGGTTCGGTTTATGGCCTCGACCGATACGTTTTCCAATCTGGAGTATTCCTTCGACATTCTGGAACGGCGTCTGCGCGAACTGGCGTTCCTGAATTCTGGTGTCCGCATCATCCTGATTGACGAACGCCCCGCCGAGGCGCTGCGCAGTGAATTGTACTACGAAGGTGGTGTTAAGGAATTCGTTAAATACCTGGACCGGTCCAAGACCGCGTTAATGGAAAATCCGATCTTTTTCGTCGGTGAACGCGATGATATCGTTGTTGAGGTCGCGATGTGGTGGAACGACAGCTACCATGAAAACGTGCTGCCTTTTACCAACAACATCCCACAGCGTGATGGCGGCGCGCATTTGGCCGGGTTCCGTGGTGCGCTGACCCGGACCATCAACAATTACGCCCAGACCAGCGGTATCGCCAAACGCGAAAAGATCAGCTTTACTGGCGATGATGCCCGCGAAGGGCTGACCTGTGTGTTGTCGATCAAAGTGCCGGACCCTAAATTCAGCTCGCAGACCAAAGACAAATTGGTCAGCTCTGAGGTGCGTCCGGCAGTCGAAGGACTGGTCAACGAAAAACTGGCCGAATGGTTTGAGGAAAACCCAGCAATCGCCAAGATCGTCGTTGGTAAGATCGTCGAGGCGGCAACCGCCCGCGAAGCTGCCCGTAAGGCCCGCGATTTGACCCGACGCAAAAACCCGATGGATATGAACTTTCTGAGCAGTAAGCTGAAGGATTGTTCTGACAAAGATCCAGTCAACACAGAAGTTTTTCTGGTGGAAGGCGACAGCGCCGGTGGATCGGCGCAAACGGGCCGGGATCGGAAAACACAGGCCATCCTGCCCCTGAAGGGTAAAATCCTGAACGTCGAACGGGCACGGTTTGACCGGATGCTGGGATCGCAGGAAATCGGCAACATGGTGATGGCGCTGGGAACCGGCATTGGTCGCGATGAATTCGACATTACAAAATTGCGGTACCACAAGATTGTTATCATGACGGATGCGGACGTGGATGGAGCGCATATCCGGACGCTGCTGCTGACGTTCTTTTACCGGCAGATGCCGCAGTTGATCGAAGGTGGATATCTCTACATCGCGCAACCTCCGCTTTACAAAGTGGGGCGTGGGAAATCCGAGGTTTACCTGAAAGATCAGGCCGAAATGGACGATTATCTGGTCCAACAAGGGATCGATGGTGCGATGCTGCGGCTTGGCTCTGGCGAAGAGATCGCCGGTGCCGACCTGAATCGCGTGGTTAATGAAGCACGGCAATTGAAGCGGGTGCTGGATGCCTTTCCAACGCATTACCCGCGCCACATTCTGGAACAGTCAGCCATTGCCGGAGCCTTTGTACCGGGCGTTGTGGATGCCGATTTGCAGGGTGTTGCGGACCGTGTTGCCAGCCGTTTGGACCAGATCGCGCTGGAATACGAAAAGGGCTGGCATGGGCGGATTACCCAAGACCACGGTATCCGGCTTGCCCGCATTTTGCGCGGTGTCGAAGAGGTGCGCACGCTGGACGGGCCATTGCTGCGTTCGGGTGAGGCACGCCGTACTGGCAGCTTTACCCAGAGTTTGCAGGAAACCTATGGCTCGACCGGTGCATTGGTGCGTAAGGATCGCAGTCAGTTGATCCACGGGCCGCTGGATTTGCTCAAGGGGATTCTGGACGAGGGTGAAAAGGGTCTGTCGTTGCAACGTTACAAAGGGCTGGGCGAAATGAACCCGAGCCAGCTTTGGGAAACCACGCTGGATCCGGACGCGCGGACGCTGTTGCAGGTCAAGATCGACGATACCGCCGAGGCGGATGATCTGTTTACCAAGCTGATGGGCGATGTGGTGGAGCCGCGTCGTGAATTCATCCAGAAAAACGCGCTAAGTGTGGAGAATTTGGATTTCTGATATCGGGATTGTTGGATTCTGTCGGAAACTTTTGCTATTTGTTGTCGGCACCAAAACCAAGTCGAATCTTCGATAGGTTTTGGTGTCGGAACTTTTTCTGAATTAAAGACAGCATCTAAAATACATATATGTTTATAGAATTCGGGCTGGAGTCTTCTTTCTAAATACCAGCCGATTTTGTAAGAGTGTTAACTCTTTGTTAATCTGTGTTAACGTGCCTTTAGAGTAAAGGGGACGAGAGTGAAGATTATTTATTACTTATACTCTCCTCACTCCAAAACCCGAAGATTTTGTTCTGAGACGATGCGGAAGTTGTCAGTGACCTGGTTCCGGAAATCGTGCCATTGTTCTGGGATGATTTTCCGAAAGAACTTCAAAATGGCTTCGGTAAATTGTTTTTGTGTAGGATAGGCG
>JBLHMP010000044.1:0-31266 GCA_047623555.1 Granulosicoccus sp. | reverse complement strand
AGAACGGGGTAAGGCGGGACATCTGGGCGTCTGTCAGCCAGAAAAGATCACTCATATCATTGCTCCTGTTTGGGAACAGTGATTCAGACTTCCATCACAATATCAATGGGTCCTGACCCTAGATCACGATTGAAAGCCGAATAACGGACCGAGGTAATACTAGCTACAGGATCACATCTTTCGGGCTATCAGACACAGGGCTACCCGGTTTCCGTACTGCGGGCCAGATCTAAGGCTGTCACAGCCGCAGATCGCTCTCAGCTTCAGAAAACAGATACTTCAGGTCGAAAAACACATGCCCCGGCCTGCCGAGCTGGCGCAGCGCAGTCAGCCCCATCTGCCGGAATTGATCATGTGCTACTGCAAGGATAATACCATCATAGGTGCTGTCCACCGGGGCTGTGCAGATCTTGAGCCCATATTCTGCCTGTGCTTCGGTCTCGTTGACCCATGGATCATGCACATCAACATCGACCCCATATTCGCCCAGTTCCCGGATTACATCCACCACACGAGTATTGCGCAGATCAGGGCAATTTTCCTTGAACGCCAACCCCATCACCAGAACCCGGGCCCCATTTACCTGAATGCGGTTTTTCAACATGGCCTTTACCATTTGCCCGGCCACATAGGGCCCCATTCCGTCGTTGATCCGCCGTCCTGCCAAAATCACCTGGGGGTGATAGCCGATCGCTTCGGCCTTGTGGGTCAGGTAATAGGGATCAACGCCAATGCAGTGACCGCCCACAAGTCCGGGCCGAAAGGGCAGAAAATTCCATTTGGTGCCTGCTGCCTTCAGCACGGCCTCGGTATCAATGCCCATCTTGTTGAAAATGATCGCCAGTTCATTGATCAGTGCAATATTGAGGTCGCGCTGGGTGTTTTCAATCACCTTGGCCGCTTCGGCCACACGAATGCTCTCAGCTTTATAGGTGCCGGCGGTGATGATGCTGGCGTATAGCGTATCAATCAGGTCGGCGGCCTCGGGGGTCGAGCCTGAGGTGACTTTTCGTATTGTGGGCAGGCGATGTTCCTTGTCGCCGGGGTTGATCCGTTCGGGGCTATAGCCGACAAAGAAACCCACGTTAAAGCGCAGGCCGGATATGCGCTCAAGAACCGGAACACAGTCCTCTTCGGTTGCACCGGGATAGACGGTGGATTCATATATCACGATATCTCCGCGCTTTAGAACCTTGCCAACCGTTTCCGAAGCTTTGATCAGCGGCGTAAGATTGGGGCGTTTGTGGGCATCGATTGGGGTGGGGACCGTGACGATATAGGTGTTGCAGGTTGCAAGATCATTGGGGTCATCAGAAAATGAAATGTGAGCGGCCTCCAGGAACTCTTCTGGTGGCACTTCTCGCGTGGCATCATGGCCACCGCGAAGTTGGGCGATCCTCGATGCGTTGATATCGAACCCGATAACTGACCGGGATTTTCCAAACTCGATAGCAAGGGGCAGGCCGACATAGCCAAGCCCGATGACTGCTAGTTTCAGGCCTTCAATTGGGGGTAACGTTACAACAGACATCTTCTAGTTCCCGTAATATTCGCGGTACCATTTAACAAATTGCGCAACGCCGTCGCGGAAATCTGTTTGTGGTTTGTAGCCGGTCAGGCTGTGCAGCAAATCGGCATTGGCCCAGGTGGCGGGCACGTCGCCTGTCTGCATCGGCATATAATTTCGGATCGCTTTTTTGCCCAGGGCATCTTCGATCGCCTCAATATAATCCATCAGGCGAATCTTGTCGGAATTGCCAATGTTAACGGTTCGAAAGGGGGCGACGGGGCTAAGGCTGTCACCTTCGGGCACATCTTTTGTTGTTTCAGGACGTTCGGGGACGGCATCGATCAAAAGGCGAATGCCGCGCACCAGATCTTCGACATAGGTAAAGTCGCGCCACATGTCACCGTTGTTGTAAATATCAATTGGTGTTTCCTCAATGATACCTTTGGTGAACTTGAAAAGTGCCATATCCGGACGGCCCCAGGGGCCATACACGGTAAAGAACCGGAACATTGTTGTCGGCATGTTCCACAGATGCGCATAGGAGTGGCCCATGCTTTCGTTGGCCTTTTTGGTCGCCGCATAGATCGTCAGCGGGGTGTCTGCCTTTTCTGTCTCAATAAAGGGCATCACCTCATTTGCGCCATAAACCGAAGAGGTCGAAGCCATGAGCAAGTGATCAACACCAAGTTCGCGGGCGCATTCCATGACATTAAAGGTGCCTATGATGTTGGCTTCTATATAGGCGCGGGGGTTTTCAAGGCTGTAGCGAACACCGGCCTGCGCTGCGAGATGGACAATCACGTTCGGTTGCTCTGCATCGCACAGCGTCTTTAGTTTAGTGTAGTCTTCCAGCATTCCGATGGTGCAAGAGAAGTTTTCGTTCTGCAAAAGCATCTGATGTCGCCGCTCTTTGATGCGCACATCATA
Organism: Granulosicoccus sp.; assembly: GCA_047623555.1. Taxonomy (GTDB): domain Bacteria; phylum Pseudomonadota; class Alphaproteobacteria; order Rhodobacterales; family Rhodobacteraceae; genus NORP181. The sequence goes on along the minus strand of JBLHMP010000044.1, from coordinate 28,829 downwards.
ATAGTCGGTCATACCGTCGTAACCAACAACCTCAAAGCCCTCCGCCAGGAGGAGCCTGGAGAGGTGGAAGCCGATAAATCCGGCCGATCCGGTCACCAAAACTTTACGCATTATTTTGAAATACCTCTGAATTTAGTATGATTTTCAACCCGAGTGCTTCCTTCTCTAACGCTTCTATCTCTACTCTTAGGGCCTCATACTCTACCATCTCTCATTTTAGAAAATTGGCGGTTAGTTGGAATTTCTGCTCAATACCGTGCGGAGTTAGAATGTAGGCACAGCAGATTTTGTTGTTCGACTTTCGGTAATTACGAACTTTTATCTGCCCTTTTTGGACCAGCGCCCTGAGGCAGTAGATGATCCCGCCAAGGTTTAGGGTAAGTCCCCTTGTGATCTCGCGTTGGGACAAATGCGGCTTGCTTTGAAGTAGCCGCAGAACGCGAAACTGAACGTCTTCCCTGACAGTTTTGATCACAGGAGCATAGCTACCGCTTGAAGGCTCGCCGGAATGGCCCTGCGGATCAAGAGATTGTTCCAATTGCATTCACGTGCGACCCCTTAACATCTGCGGCGACAATTGAAAGAATTTTTGGGCTTAGGTGTCAGGATACTTTGCCGCACTGGAATACGACTCGCGGTCCAGTAAACGCTTTGATCCGTCTCATCGCGCGGCGCTATTTACCCACAGAGCGAACAATGCTTCTCCCCCAAGAGATTCTTGACCAAGCGATCTCATGCACGAAATATGAGGCGAAGCCTGTCAGCGCTCCAACAAAGGCGATGCCGCCGCTTGCTGCAAATGATCCCGTGAAGATAAACCCAATCAGCATCATTGAGAAGAACCCAGCGACTTGCCAGGTTACGGCCTTTGTAAAGAGTCTGATTGTGCTGTCCATTGGGGGCTCCTCGAAGTGTATTGAATTCCCACTGAACTATCCCAGATATGGGTGTATGGACATTATGTGAATTTGCTGCGTTTACTCCATTTTTTAGTATTTAATCTGCAAGGTAGATTATAATGGACAAGCGACATCGCGCAGACATTTTTTGAAAACGCTTAGAGGAAGCGATGTTGCACAAGGGGGTGACCAAAAGTGCATTGTCCAGAGAAACGAAAGTGGATCGGTCAACCTTTGGTCAGCTTCTCAAAGACGACCATCCGCGTCTGCCAAACGCACAATTGGCAGCGGATGCTGCAGATGCGTTGGGCGTGAGCACCGACTGGCTACTTGGTCTGACAAATAGGCCAGAAACCCCCGGCGACATTATTGCCGCTGCCTTGTCTCTTAGCCCTGCCGAACGCACGTCAGCAGATGAACAGTTTCTTGAATGGCATCGTGAGGCGGCGGGTTATAAAGTACCCATGTCCCCGCAACTTTACCAGATATTCTAAAAACAAAAAGCATGTTGGAATGGGAGTATGCTTCGGTGCAAGAACGCCGCTTGCCTGAGGCATATAGTGCGATGCGGGATCAACTTGAATGGTTGTCTTCAGGCGTTTCTGATTATGAAATCGCCCTTCCTATTCACGAAATCGAGGCCTGCGCAGCAGGAACAGCATACTACAAAGGTGTTGATGAAAGCACCCGATGTGAACAATTGAATTTCATAGCCGATCAGTGCGATCAGATGTTCCCAAGGTTGCGGATATTTTTATTTGACGCGCATAGGGTATTCAGCTCACCAGTCACAGTTTTTGGTCCAAACTTGGCTGTCGTTTATATTGGACAATGCTATCTCGCATTTCGTGAGATTGAGCGCGTGAAGTCTCTTTCCAGTCACTTTGACTGGCTTGTCCGCGAGGCAGTCGTGGACGCTCGAAACGTCCCGACCTATATTCGCTCGCTCACGAAGCAGTGACGCCGCCTTACAGTTTGTCCTGAAGCAGCCCTTGGTGAGGGTGCCGCGAAAGCTCAGGGCAAGCGCTCAATCATTGCTCCAAACGTGCTTGAACGTGAGTTCGAAGCTGATGATCCAAATCAGAAGTGGCCTCTCGGCGAAGCAAGAGCATCGGCTGTCGGTAATAGTCGCCGACTTCACCTACATTTGGACCGCTGAAGGTTGGCTTTACGTCGCCTTGGTCATTGATCTGTTCTCGCGCCGCGTCGTTGGCCTCCTCTCGGTGATTGCAGTACAATTACCAGCCGGTCAATGGGGTTGATGAAGGATGCCATGACGGCACAGATGGTTGCCGATGCCCTGATCCCTTTTATGGTTTGCGGGCAAACTACTGCCGGGCAGCGGATGGCGATTTGGCGCAGGGGGCGATCAAAGGAACTGTTGCATCACTCCCCCTCTTGGGACATTGCTGTGCACTGCCCTGCCAGGCAGTGGATCAGGGTAGCCAATACACCCGCGAACCGTTCCAGGCGCTGATGAAAGACAACGGCGTTGCCTTTTCAATGAGCTGATCAGGCAAGGTCTGGGACAATGCGGCCGCCGAGAGTTTCTTCGCGACGCTCAAGATCGAACGCCTGAAGCGCAAAGTCTACCGAACACGCGATCAGGCCCGTGCCGATGTCTTCCCTTCTCGGTGATGCAAACATCACCTGTCAGGCAGCGGATTACATTGAACGCTTCTACAATCTGACATGTCGTCACTCGATCATCGGATATCCAAGTCCTATACAATACAAGTAGATAGCGATGAAAACCTAAGTTACCGTCTAAGAGACCGCCAGCAGTTCAAGAGGCGTTGGCCAGCCAAAGGTTCACCGCATCGGCAACACGGCGGGAGCTGCCCGAGTTGGTGTAGGCCTGCACAATCGGGTGGTCTCCGGCGCTCATGCCTTGGGTCAGGACAAGGGTTGGCCGGAAAAGGCGGCGGCCTTTTGAACCTGTGGTGGTCTCAATTTTGACTTTGGACAGGTTTGACAGGGTGTGGGTGAGTGTTGAGATCCCAAAGATAGATCTGCGGCGTATGGTGATTGTGTCCGATGGCCGGTCAAGGATCAGCTGGAGTCGGCGTACAAAGACCCCGAATGCGATGATGCCCATACCGCCGCCCGCAATCGCGAAAATCCAGCCCTGCCAGATGCCATCAGAGACAAGCAGCAATCCCGGACCGACAAAGCTCAGGACAAAAAGGATCAGCAGAATACCGATCACCCAAGGTGTATCAGCGATGATCAGTTGATCGGGCGTATTCCGCGTCACGTGCATGCCGAACAGCATGACAGGATGATCCGCAAGAGGCGAGGGGAAACGGCGCCCGGTTAAAGACGCCGTTTCGGGGTATTATACAGGTCGCTGATCGCGGGTATTCCAGGCCAGATAGGCCGCGAGTACGCCAAGTATCAGTGCCGGCAGAGGCGAAGGACCAAGGATCACCAGATGCGCCACGATCGCGCCAAGCATCGTGCAAACCAACAGGCCTGCGCCGATAAACTGTAATCCGGGTATCCATAGCAGCACCGCTGAGCCGACTTCGATCAGGCCAGTGACATAGCGGAACCATTGGCCCACGCCGATGGCCTCAAATGTGCCGACCATCATTTCCACGCCCGCCAGTTTGGCCAGACCGGCGGCAACAAACGCCGCCGTGACCAGAACGCGCACGACGATCACCAGGTATTTATGCATATCATTGTCCTTACTATGCTGTTTTGTCAGGCTCAGGCGGCGATACGTGCCACGGCATCATTGGCGGCTGACAGAGTCGCCTCTGCATCAATTGCCAACTGATCGGCGGCAACAAATTCGACATCTGTTATTCCGATGAAACCAAGGATATGGCGGATATAACCCGACGCAAAATCAACGTCTGATCCTATCGCTGTACCGCCCGAAACAAAGGCGACGATGGCGCGTTTGCCGGTCAGCAATCCGCGTGGGCCGGTTTTGGTGTATTCAAAGCTCAGGCCGACGCGGGCAATCAGGTCGATCCACGCCTTCAGGCTCGCCGGGACAGAAAAGTTATAGACCGGCAGGCCGATGACAATCGTATCTGCGGCGGAAATTTCGCCAACCAACGTGTCAGACAGTGCCAGAATGTCCCGTTGGGCATCATCGCGCTGGTCTGCCGGGGTGAAATTGGCGGCAATCCAACCTTCGGAAATCTGCGGGAAGGCCGATGCTAAATCCCGGCGAATGGTGGTTTCGGGCTGCAACCGGTCAACGATGCTTGCCGACAAATTGCGCGATGTAGAGGCCTTAGAGCGGGCCGAGGCGTCAATGTGTAAAACTGTGCGGGTCATGATGTGGAACCTTTGGATGTGTTTGTTGTGTCCTATGCAATTGACCATTGCAAATACGAACTCAACAGTGGATTGTGCACAGGTTATGTGAGTATTTGCACAGAAGTGACTGGGTTCAGATGGAAAATTGGGATGAGGTGCGTACCGCCTATCAGGTCGCTCGTATCGGCACGGTGAGCGGCGCCGCAGACGTGTTGGGCGTGCATCATGCCACGGTGATTCGTCATATTGATGCCATCGAGACGCGTTTGGGCGTTAAGCTGTTTCAGCGCCATGCGCGTGGATATACGGCAACCGAGGCGGGGGCCGATCTGTTGCAGGTGGCGCAGGCAACGGATGATCAGTTCAATCAATTGATCGGACGCCTTAAGGGGCATGGCGATGACGTTTCGGGTGATCTGGTGGTGACTTCTCTGGCTGCAATGGCAACGTTTATGGTGCCGGTTTTGCGGGATTTTCAATTGCTGCACCCGGGATTGGTGGTGCGCTATCTGACCGGGGATCGGTTGTTCCGGCTGGAATATGGCGAGGCCCATGTGGCCATTCGCGCCGGTGCGGTGCCGGATCAACCTGACAATGTGGTGCAAAAGTTCGTTGATCAGCGCATGGGGCTATATGCCAGCGCGGAATACGTGGAACGATACGGGGTGCCGTCGGGTCCCGAGGATTTCTGTAACCACAAATTTGTCGGCCATGATGACGAAAATGCCCGCGCGGCGTTTATGAAATGGATGTGGGCCAATGTCCCCGAGAGCGCCATTACCTTTCGGATGAATAACGGCAATTCCATGCACAAGGCGATTCTGGCGGGGGCGGGTATTGGCTTTGTCACAACCGGTGTCGCGGCGCGCCAGCCCGGCATGATTCAGGTGATGGAGCCACAACCGGAATGGACGGCGCATTTGTGGCTGGTCACCCATGTGGATCTGCATCGCACAACCAAAGTGCAGGCGTTTCTGAGTTTCCTGAAAGAACATTCAAAAGGCTGGATGCTTTGAGCCCACAAGCGCAGGGTCATCTGGCGATGTTGCTATTCTCGGCACTGGTGGCCGGGTCATTCTCGCTCGGCTCGATGATGGCCAATGACATCGACCCGATGGCGCTCACCGCGGCGCGGTTTGCAATTGCGGCGATCGTAATTGGTGCGGTGGCCTCGGTCACAACCGGCTTTTTACGCCAATCCTTTACGGCCCCTTGGCGTTATCTGGTGCTGGGTGGGCTGTTTGCGGCCTATTTCGTGCTGATGTTCTGGGGGCTGAAAACCGCGCCTCCGATCAGCGCAGTGGCGGTGTTCACGTTAACGCCGATCATGACGGCGGGCTTTGGCTGGCTGTTGCTGCGCCAGATCACCACGCCGCGCATGGCCTTGGCGCTGGCCATCGGCGCAGTTGGCGCGGTTTGGGTGATTTTCCGAGCCGATTGGGCGGTGTTCACAGCGTTTGAAATTGGTGGCGGCGAGGTGATCTATTTCATCGGCTGCATATCGCATGCGCTTTACGTGCCAATGGTGCGCAAACTGAACCGGGGAGAGCCCGCGATTGTTTTCACCTTTGGTATGCTACTGGCCGGGTTCTCGATTTTGGCCATCGTCGGCTGGTCTGAAATCATCGCGACCGATTGGTTCGCCCTGTCGTGGTTGGTCTGGGTGACCCTATTCTATCTGGCAATATTCGCCAGCGCCGCCACCTTTGTGTTGTTGCAATTCTCGATCCTGCGGCTGCCTTCGGCCAAGGTGATGGCCTATTCCTATCTGACGCCAACCTGGGTCATCACATGGGAAATCATGCTGGGGCACGGGGTTCCGGCGGGGCTGGTATTGGTCGGGATTTCATTGACCGTGGTGGCGTTGGTGATGTTGCTCAAGAATGAAGAGGCGTGATGGACAAGAGTACCCGAATTGCTGGGGCCTAACGGTAGGTGGCTGGATGGATGAGGTCGAAAACCTTGATGTTGATAACGATGCTGGATGGGGGGAACTCTTTGACGCATATTTTGTGAAGCGTATCGAAACTCGATATTTTGTCCCGCTTGAGGCAATTGAAAAACTCTCAAAAAACGGCGGCGAGGGCTTTTCCGCCGTGGCGATTTGGTGTTCGTTGATGGAGTTTTTGGAAACCACGCAGTTTGGCGTTAGTTTTAAACATAATGCGGGTGTGAAATTTGAGGCAGCCCAAAAAGGTTGTAACAATTACATCTATGGAGACGGCAACGTCAAAGATATTATCTGCTCTTTTCTTCTGAACAGCCACGGTAACAGCAAAGCCCTATGTACGACCGATGATGAGGCTAATAGTTTCTATTCCAATGTGCGGTGTGCTGTGTTGCATGATGCTCGCACAACTGAAGGGTGGGTGATCTGGCGAGGAAATGGACCCGATCCAATAGAAACTGCAGACGAATTGAAAGTCGTGAACTGGGTGTCTCTTAGGGACCACCTGAAGAAAGTCGTCAAAGAGTTGAGAAAATCAGTCATCGAATGTCCAGAACGTCGCAAAGCCTTTAAGCGTAAATTTGATGCGCTGTGCGACTAATCTGTCCCCAGTTCGGCCTCTAAAAACCGCTCAAATGCATCCAGGTTAACCGGCTCAAACTGACCAAACCCCTGCATCCAGACGCTGCCCACCCGCAGGGCGTCTGGTTCCAGCTTGCACCATTTCACCCGGCCGCGCTTTTCCTGCGCGATCAGACCGGCGCGGGTCAGCACGGTTAGGTGTTTTGAGATGGCCGCCAGCGACATCGCGAACGGTTCGGCGACATCGGACACCGCCATGTCATCCTCAAGTAACATCGACAGGATTGCGCGGCGTGTGGGGTCGGCCAAAGCGGCAAATATGATATCAAGGTGGTCTGGCATTCATACCTCATACAAGGCCGCGCCGGTTAGGAAAAGGTGTTCACAACATCGGATGACGTGTGGTCTGGGACGGCAGTTGCAGACGGCTCCATTCCATATCGGCTGGATCAAGCCCGATGTCTTGCGCCTGGCGATCGGTGAGGCGCGGATAGGATTGCCACGGATCGCGCCAAAATCGGCGGATTTTCGAAAGGGAGTTTCGCCAGCCAGATTTCTGAACAAGCCAGGTTTTTAGACGTGAGTATCCAGCACGCCAGGGCGTGTTTGTTTGAAGGTTAGCCATCTTTATACCTATGAAATGAGGAGTAACTGCATTTTACCTCAACCTCAAACAACAGATAAAACGCCAATACTTGACATCATATGTACAAAAAAAAACCTATAGGCATGTCGCGAAACCTACCCCCGCTCAATGTCCTGCGCGCCACCAAAGCTTTAGCCGGGAGGCTGATATCGCAGTCCGTTTTGCACATACCGGGTCGCTGGATGTGCCCTCTGATCTGCTAAGCGCGGCTTTAATCTATCCGTATGCAACGCCTGAATTGATGAACGGCATTCGCGAACCGCTTGACCTGCTTAAGTTCCCATTGCTGCGGGGTCGCTCTAAAAACATCTGGCGGCACTGGTTTGGTGCGGCTGGTATAAAGGTTGATACGTTGTCCGAGACAGGCTGGCGACTTAAGTCGCCTTTGGCCTACGAGGCCGCCCTAAGTGGCTTAGGCGTTTATCTGGGATCAACCGAATGCGTTTCATATGATCGGGGGTTGGGTCGATTGGTCCGGTGCTTTGATATCGGTATACAGGATGGTGCTTTCTATCTGGTTTATGGCGGTCGTGGCGTGCGCCGCAAAGCGGTCAGGCAATTCCGTGCTTGGCTGCTCGATGAAACAAAGATGTTTCGGGATGTGGATGCTCAAGCTTGATATTCAACCAATTGGTTGAATATGAAAAACCTGTATAAGCGGCCACTACAGGGCTTTTGATAGACGCTATCCTGACATTCTTTTCGTAATAAATACCAAAAATAACAACAGCTTATACAAAAATCTTACCTCTAGGATGGGTCGTTGACTCTGCGTGCGCAGCGCCTTAGCACCATGTCTAACGAAGCGTGAGGAAAACGCCGGTGACTGATGACGACCAAAAGCGGCAGATGGCCCAGCTGGAGGAGCGGATAGCAGCGGCGCGAAAACCTGAAGAGGTTAAATCTCACAATGACGAGCACTATAATCTGGCCCATCTGGCTTGGCGTATGGTGATAGAATTAGTGGTCGGTCTTGGGATCGGCTTTGGCGTTGGATACGGGCTGGATCGCCTTCTTGGTACGATCCCGATTTTTCTGGTGCTGTTTACATTGTTGGGTATGGCCGCAGGCATCAAAACCATGATGCGCAGCGCTGCTGAACTCCAAAAAGACAAATTGGCCGAACAGGCCGCCGAATTGGACGAGAAGGAACGCACAAGTGGCAACTGAAGCACACGCAGATGCAGCAACCGAAGGCAGCGGCCTGGTTTTTCACCCGATGGAGCAGTTTGAGATTCACCCGCTGTTTGGCGGTGATGTGATCAATTGGTACACGCCGACCAATGCGACCCTGTGGTTGGCCCTGACGGTTCTTGCAGTTCTTGCGTTGCTGGTTCTCAGCACATCCAAACGGGCGATTGTTCCGTCGCGGATGCAGTCGATTGCCGAAATGGCCTATGGCTTTATCTACAAGATGGTTGAGGACGTGACCGGTAAAGATGGGGTGAAATACTTTCCCTACATCATGACATTGTTCATGTTTATCGTCTGTGCCAACTTTCTTGGCATGTTGCCGATGGCGTTCACCACAACCAGCCACATTGCTGTCACAGCGGTTATGGCGATGGCGGTGTTCCTGGCGGTGACGGTTATAGGTTTCTACAAGCACGGGTTTGGGTTCCTGAACATCTTTTGGATCGCGCAGGCTCCGTTGATCCTGCGCCCCATTCTGGCGCTGATCGAAGTGATTTCATACTTTGTGCGCCCGGTAAGCCATTCCATTCGTCTGGCGGGTAACATGATGGCGGGTCATGCGGTGATCAAAGTGTTCGCGGCGTTCGCGGCTATCGCAGCCATCGCACCGTTTTCAATCGTGGCCATCACCGCGATGTACGCACTTGAGGTTTTGGTGTCGTTTATCCAGGCCTATGTGTTTGCCATTCTGACATGCGTGTACCTAAAAGACGCGCTGCATCCTCATCACTAACGAATGGTGGGTTTTCACCCACCCTACAATCTGAACAAATCTAACACTTTATTCCAATGTAAGGAGAATACTCATGGAAGGTGATATCGTACAAATGGGCGCATACATCGGCGCTGGTCTGGCCTGTACAGGTATGGGCGGAGCCGCTGTAGGCGTTGGTCACGTGGTCGGGAATTTCCTGTCCGGTGCACTGCGCAATCCATCTGCTGCTGCTGGCCAAACGGCCACCATGTTCATCGGTATTGCGTTTGCAGAAGCCTTGGGGATCTTTTCGTTCCTCGTCGCGCTTCTGCTGATGTTCGCCGTTTAAGACTCTTACGGACTTTTCATCCTTACAGTCGGGCGGCGCAGGGTCTGCGCTTCCCGATGTAACGACTAGTTCCTCAGGAGAACGACATGGCAAACGAGACGCATACAGATGCAGTGGGCAAAGGTCTGGCGGATGCGCTGGGCGTTGATGCTCATGTCGCTGGGGATGCCGCACCAGGCATGCCACAGCTTGATTTTTCGACCTTTGCGAACCAGATTTTCTGGCTCGTTATCGCGCTGATTGCGATCTATCTGATCCTGACGCGTGTGGCGCTGCCGCGGATCGACGGAATTCTGTCGGATCGCCAAGGCACCATTACCAACGATGTTGCAGCGGCTGAGGATCTCAAAGCCAAAGCAGTTGAGGCGGAAGATATTTATAACAAGGCGCTTGCTGATGCCCGCACCGAGGCGCAACAGATTGTTGCGGCTGCCAAGCTGGACATGAAAGACGCGCTGAACGACGCTATTGCCAAAGCAGATGCCGAGATTGCAGCCAAATCGGCTGAGTCAGAAAAGGCCATTGCAGACATTCGCGCCGGTGCGCTGGAAGCGGTGAAAACCGTTGCCACAGACACCGCCGCCGAAATCGTGTCGGCATTGGGTGGCAAAGCTGATGCAGGCGGGATCGCAGATGCGGTCGCTAACCGGGTGAAAGGATAAGACACATGCGTAAATTCATTACCCTTATCCTGACGGCAGGCGTTGCCAGCCCAGCAATGGCCTCGTCCGGTCCGTTCTTTTCGCTGGCGAATACCAACTTTATCGTCACGATTTCGTTCCTCTTGTTCATCGGGGTTTTGTTTTATTACAAAGTTCCCGGAATGATCGGTGGTCTGCTGGACAAGCGGGCCGATGGTATCCGGTCTGAACTGGACGAAGCCCGGTCTTTGCGTGAAGAGGCCCAGAGTGTTCTGGCGTCTTATGAGCGTAAGCACAAAGAAGTACAGGCGCAGGCTGACCGTATTGTTGCCACCGCAAAAGCAGAGGCAGAAGCCGCTGCTGAGCAGGCACAAGAAGATCTGAAACAGTCCATTGCGCGCCGTCTGGCGGCCGCAGAGGATCAGATCGCTTCGGCACAGGCGTCGGCCGTCAAGGAAGTTCGGGATCAGGCGATTGGCATTGCAATTGCAGCCGCCAATCAAGTGATCGCCAAGCAGATGACAGCCGCAGAAGGCAACAAACTGATCGACGCGGCCATCGCTGACGTAGGCGCTAAGCTGCACTGATCCGTTACGTGGGTTTTCACCCACCCTACGCTAAATAAAACCCGGCCCGTTTGTGGTCGGGTTTTTTTATGGCCTATCCGATGTGATTTTTGCCGACTGCGATCGCACAGATCATCAGCTCGACGGCAAGTGTCTTATGCGTCAGGAATGACAAATCCAGCGGCTGTGGATTGCCGGAACAACAACAAATGGTACTGCCAGATCTGACACTGGCCACGCTCAAGCGATCTTTCCTGCGATACTGTCCAGAACCATGTGGATCAGTCCGCCGATACCCAGCCCGGTGAGTGCCGAAGCCGGGCCCAACCAGAAGAGCCCGAGTTCCGACACCCAATATCGCCGACCAAGGGCCAGGCGGTGGGTCAAATAGTTATGATGGTGAAAATCGTGGTTATCCCAAAAGTAGAAGACCATCAGGGCGATGTCGGGCAGCACCGATCCAACACGGTCCAAGCAAATACCGCCTTGTGGCCTGAGGCATATTTCTGGGTCAGTTAGACTTTGGGCAGGTCGGCGATAAACACTTAGCTCAACCCTGTTCCAACTCGTGTTGCAGCCGCTGCTGGGCGATGGCCTCGTTGCGTTGTGATTTCTGATAGTCCGCCAGCGCCTGTTCCACATAGGTCAAATGGGCCTCGACCGCAGCGCGGGCGGCCATAGCATCACGCGCCTGGATGGCGTCATTGATGGCGCGGTGCTGGTCGAGCAGCGCCGTACGCGTGATGCGTTGGCGGAACATGACCTGACGGTTGTAAAACACGCCTTCGCGCAGCAAATCGAACATCGACCGCATCATATGCAGCATCACCACGTTATGGCTGGCCTCGATGATTGCCGTATGAAACTGCGCATCCAGCCGCGCCTCTTCTTCGGCGTCTTTGCTGTTCTGCGCCGCCTCCATTTTGTCAAACACCGTCTGCACGACCTTGAGATCACTGTCCGAGCCAAGCCGCACAGCGCGTTCCGCCGCCAGAGCCTCAATATCACGACGGAATGACAGATAGTCGAACATTGCTTCGTCATGGATGGCAAACAGTCGGGTCAATGCGGGCGAAAAGGCCGATCCCAGAACGTCGGCAACAAATATGCCGGCACCTGCCCGAGTCGTCAAAAGCCCCTGTTCTTGCAAGGTTGCCACCGCGTCACGCAGCGAGGGGCGCGACACGCCCAGCCGTTCGGAAAGATCGCGTTCGGGCGGCAGGCGTTCGCCGGGGCGCAAAATGCCACGCAGGATCAGTAATTCGATTTGGCGCACAACCGAGGTTGAGAGCTTTTCGGGTTGGACTTTTTGAAACGGCATAGCATCCCCTGCTTGAGTGCGTAAAATATAGGCTTGTGCCGGGCTGGCGACAACAGATTTCAGGCGAAACCGTGATTGGTAAGGAAATTGTTAACCGTGATGGGACAGAGTGGCGGCATGAAACGACTTATTTGGATGGCTGTTGTCTTGCTGGGCGCCTGCGATAGTCCAAGCACGCATTTCCGCGACAGTCCTGTTACGCGAGTAACGGTTGCCAAGGCGGTATTTGACGTCAGGGTGCGCGGCAACATTGCTGAATCCATCCGACTAAACGCCCAATACGCACCACGTCTGGGCCCAATCGCGGGGCAGGCGGCAACAGCGATGCGGCAGGTCAGCGGCTGCAAGGTTGAACATGTGCTGGGCGATGCATCGGTACAATTGGGTCTGCTGAACTGCGGCCCGGGCGCGCCCGATTGGCCGGCGATCCTGCGTCAGGGGACGGGCCGTTTTGATTGCTTTGAGGTTGGGGCCTGGACGTCGGGGTCGTCAGGAACCTATTACTCTGATTTTGAATGCGACCCCTATTAGGCCCGGAATGCGCCGATATATTATGGATAAATCGGCCTAATCATCCATATAGAGCGTCAAACGCGTTGACTTGCTGCCTTTGAAATCTAACATTTCAGGGCAGTAGGAATCACAAAGGGACGCATTTTGCGCTTTTCCAAACTTAGGCTGACCGGCTTTAAAAGCTTTGTAGACCCGACCGATCTTATCATCGCGGACGGGTTGACGGGCGTTGTTGGCCCAAATGGCTGTGGCAAATCCAACCTGCTTGAGGCGCTGCGCTGGGTGATGGGGGAAAACCGGCCCAAATCGATGCGCGGCAGCGGCATGGAAGACGTGATTTTTGCAGGCGCAGCCACCCGTCCGGCGCGCAACTTTGCCGAAGTGGCGTTGACGATTGATAATACCGAACGCCTTGCGCCGGCTGGGTTCAACGATTCTGATAGTCTAGAGGTCACCCGGCGGATCACCCGTGATGTGGGCAGCGCGTTCAAAGCCAATTCAAAAGATATCCGGGCGCGTGATACGCAGATGTTGTTTGCCGACGCCTCGACCGGGTCGCATTCTCCAGCGCTTGTTGGGCAGGGGCGGATTGCAGAGCTGATCAACGCCAAACCCAAATCACGACGGCGCATTCTAGAAGAGGCCGCAGGTATTTCCGGCCTCTATCAACGGCGTCACGAGGCCGAATTGAAACTGAACGGCGCCGATGCCAACCTGCTGCGGGTCGACGACGTGTTGGAACAATTGGCCACGCAACTGGCGCAACTGGCCCGGCAGGCACGACAAGCGGCGCGATACCGCGAGATCGGGGATTTGCTGCGTCAGGCCGAGGGCATGTTGCTGTATCGGCGTTGGAAAGAGGCAGACGAGGCCCGGTTGTCGGCCGAGGGCGAGTTGCGCGAACGCACAACCGATGCGGCGCGGGCGGAAACGGCTGCGTGGGCTGCTGCCAAGGCGCGATTGGCAGCTGAGGATGCGCTGCCTGCGTTGCGCGAAGAAGAGGCGATTGCTGCGGCGGTACTGCAACGGCTTCAGGCGCAGCGCGATACGTTAACCGACCAAGAAACACGCGCGCTTCAGACGATCGAAACGTTGAACGGGCGGATAAACCAATTGGGCCGCGATATTGATCGTGAGACCGGACTGAACAAGGATGCGGGGCAAACCATTGACCGGTTGGACTGGGAGGCCAAAGAGCTAAACAAAGCGGGCGAGGGCCACGACGACCGCATGGACATGGCAGGCGATCAGGCCCGCGAGGCGGCCGCCATATTGGAAGCGCGCGAGAGTGGGCTGTCTGAGGCCACCGAGGACGTGGCGCGACTGGCCGCCCGGCATCAATCGGCGCAACGCCTGTTGGATGATTGCCGCAAGACGCTGGACCGGTCCGAAGGCGAAGAGGCCAAAGCCAGCAGTGCTGTTGACGCGTCGCAGGCGGCATTAACCAAAGCGTCGGTTGATTTTGAGACAGCGCGTGAGGCGGAAACCGCGGCTGTTGTTGCGGCTGATAAGGCCGAGGCGGCGCTCATTGCGGCGGATATTGCGCGCACCGAAACCCAAGGCCGTGAGGCCGAGGCCCGCGCCCAAAGGTCCGAGGCCGAAGGCGAGGCCGGGGCCATACGTGCCGAAGTGACCGCATTGGCCAAACTGCTGCAACGCGACGCAGCCGACGGCGGGCAGGTGATGGATCTGATGCGCGTTTCACCGGGCTACGAAAAGGCTCTGGGTGCGGCGTTTGCCGATGATTTGCGTGCGCCGGTTGTGACGCTGGATGGCCCATCAGGCTGGGTGCCTATCGCGTCGTATGACCACGATCAGCCGTTGCCCGAAGACGCGGAACCGTTGGCATCGCATGTGTCGGGGCCGGAAACGATGGCCCGTCGGATTTCCCAAATTGGGTTGGTTGACGGTGATCTGGGCGGCCGGTTGCAGGCACAATTGCGCCCCGGTCAGCGGCTGGTGTCGATCGAGGGTGACTTGTGGCGTTGGGATGGTTTTCGCGCCTGGGCCGAGGACGCGCCAAGCGCGGCGGCGTTGCGGTTGGAGCAGCTAAACCGGCTTGAGGCGCTGAAACAGGAATTGGAACATGTTGGGGCGCGCGCCGATGGGGCACGTCAGGCGCATGAGATGCTTAGTCGTCAATTGACTGAGCACACCAAGGCTGACAAAGCCGCCCGTGCGGCGCGGCGCACAGCAGATCAGATGATGGCGGATGCGGCCCGGGCGCTTAGTCGGGCCGAGGCGGATCGCAACCTGTCTCAGGGGCGGCTCGAGACGCTGGCGCTGGCGGTAACCCGGCACCAAGAGGACGCGATGGCGGCCGGCACACAGCTGCGCGAGGCCGAGGCCGGGCTAAATGGGCTTGGTGATCTTGCCAATGCACGCGGCCAGGTTGAGGACATCAAACACACGGTCGAGGCGGCCCGGATCACCATGCTGGCCCGGCGGTCCGCATTGGATGAGGTACGCCGCGAAGGCGAGGCCCGGACCCGCCGCGCGCAAGAGGTGACCAAGGATATCAGCGGTTGGCGGCACCGGCTTGAGACTGCGGACAAACGGATCGCTGAGTTGGCCGAACGCAAGGGCGAGACCGAGGCTGAGCTGAAAGAGGCCAGCGCCGCACCGGCGGAAATCGCCGCCAAACGCGACGAGTTATCAAATGCGATTACCCAGGCTGACGCCCGCCGGGCGGCGGCGATAAATGTGCTATCTGAGGGCGAAGCGACGCACCGTACCGCGGTTCAGGACGAACGCGATTCCGAACGCGCCGCCTCGGAATCGCGCGAATTGCGCGCCCGGGCTGAGGCCCGTACCGAGGCCGCGCGCGAAACAGTGGTCTATGCGGCAGAACGGATTGCTGAGGATCAGCAATTGACGCCAAACCAGTTGCTGAACCAATTGGATGCAACGCCCGATCAGATGCCCAACTCTGAAACGCTTGAGGCAGAGGTGAACCGGCACAAACGCCAGCGCGATGCCTTGGGTGCGGTGAACCTGCGCGCCGAAGAAGACGCGCGCGAAGTGCAGGAAGAACATGACACGCTGGCCCAGGAAAAAAGCGACCTTGAGGAAGCCATCAAAACCCTGCGCAGTGGCATTGCCAGCCTGAACCGCGAAGGCCGCGAACGGCTGTTGACCGCGTTTGAGCAGGTCAACGTTAACTTTGCGACACTGTTCAAACATCTGTTTGGCGGTGGCGAGGCCAATCTGGTCATGGTCGAAAGCGATGATCCGCTTGAGGCTGGCCTTGAGATCCTGTGCCAACCGCCGGGCAAAAAGCTAAGCACGCTGTCGCTGCTGTCTGGTGGTGAACAGACCCTGACGGCGCTGGCGCTGATCTTTGGCGTGTTCCTGGCCAATCCTGCGCCGATCTGTGTGCTGGACGAGGTCGACGCGCCACTGGATGATGCCAATGTCACCCGGTTTTGTGATCTGCTGGACGAGATGTGCCGCCAGACCGATACGCGGTTCCTGATCATCACCCATCACGCGGTGACCATGTCGCGGATGGATCGGTTGTTTGGGGTGACGATGGCCGAACAGGGCGTGTCGCAACTGGTGTCGGTTGATCTGAAAAAGGCCGAAGCAATGGTCGCCTAGGCCTTTGTCGACGATCACCTAATCGTGACGAATTCGCGGCTTGGTTTGTGGTTAATGTGGCGAATGTTTCGCATTTCTCTTGTTAGTTTGTTCACCTGTCTTTGCGGCCCTGCGGTGGCGCAGGATTGGCCGATGCGTTCAGGCGACGCACCGTTGTCACAAATCGAGGCACACGACCTGATCGGCGGGCGAACGTTGACGTTTTATGACAATGGCCGGGCCAAGTTTTCGGTTGGTGGGGCGTATTCATATACGTATGCCGATAATGGCGGCTCGGCCTTTGGCCGGTTTGATGTAGATGCAGACGGCAAGGTTTGCATCGCATTTGCCAACGGCTTTGGCCGCTGTGACATGTTTGTGCAAAACCACGGGCGTCTGGTTATGCTGACCCAAAAGGGCGAACGTTTTCCCATCCGCCCCGAATAGACAGCCCTAAATAACCAACCCCAGGTTATAACCGTGACAACAGGGCCGGTGTTGGCCAAGCGTCCGCAGGCATCCCCAACCGGGCCTGTTCTGTCTGCACCGCGATGCGGGTACGGGCGCCCAGAATTCCGTCAACTTTGCCGACATTATAGCCCAGATTTTGCAGCTTTTCCTGCAACTGTTTCATCTGCGCGCCGCTAAGTCCGGTGTCGGGTTCTCCGGCTTTGTAAATGCTTGCGCCCTCAAGCCGATTGGCGAAATAGGCGGCGGTCATCACATAGACAAAGCTTTGATTCCATTCAAAATATACTTTGAAATTGGGGTAGGCGATAAACGCTGGTCCCTTATGGCCTTGTGGCAGGATGATTGACGCCTGCAGAGTGCCATTCGCCAAATTTCCCTCGCGTGGCTTCACCCCCATACGGGCCCATTCGGCCACGGTCCGGGTCTGGCTTGGTCCGGTCAGGGACCAGTCCAACCCCTTGGGCACGCGCACCTCTTGCAACCAAGGCTCACCCGCGCGCCAGCCAAGGCTCGACAACATTTTGGCCCCCGACATCAAGGCATCAGGCGCCGAAGTCTTGAGCTCGACCTTGCCGTCGCCATCGCCATCAACACCATTTTCCAGAATGTCGCGGGGCAGCATTTGCACCATGCCGATTTCGCCCGCCCATGCGCCCGTCGTGCGTGCCGGGTCAAAATTGCTCTGTTCGTACAAGGTAAGTGCGGCAAAGATTTGCGGTCGAAACAGCTCTGGGCGGCGGCAGTCATGCGACAGCGTGACCAGCGCATTTAGCGTGTTGAAATCGCCCTGAAACGCGCCGTAGTCGGTTTCAAACGCCCAGAACGCCAGCAACACGCCGGGCGACACGCCATAGGTGGATTCGATCCGGTCAAACACGCCGCTGTATTTCTTGGCGGCTTTGCGCCCGCGGTCGATGCGGTTTTGTGAAATCAAACGGCGTGAAAATTCGATAAAGGGCTTTTGAAACACGCCTTGTGAACGGTCGGCACGCAAAACCTTTGGGTTTTGTTTGACCCCGGCAAAGAAGGCGTTGACCGTGGATTTACTGTGCCCGTCGGCAACGGCCTCGGTTTTGAGGTCTTTGACAAAACCGGAAAATGAACCGCCACAGGCTGAATATGCCGGACTGGCGACGAAAATCGGGCTGGCCGCAAGAATAAGGGCGGCAATGCTGGGGAAAAAACGCATGAATATTTGGTGTCCTGAAAAATGGGTCTCGTTAAGTTAATAGCAGATGTGCGGTGAGTCCAATGATCAGCACCAAAGCCAGCGTCAGCCGCCAGACCCGCCACAACATGGCCACGGCACGGTCGATGTCGGCGGCTCCGATATGCTGGTTGGCGCTGCCGTTGACCCAGGCCAATTGCTGCATTTGACCGTCATAGCTGCGCGGTCCGGCCAGCGCTATACCAAGGGCGTGGGCCATTGCGGACTCGGGCCAACCGGCGTTGGGTGAACGGTGACGTCGCGCATCTTTGGTGATGTCGCCCCATTGGCCAAGGTGGCCTGACAACAGCGCGATCATCAATCCGGTCAGGCGCGCCGGGATCAGGTTTAGCAGGTCATCGGTGCGGGCCGCGGCCCAGCCGAAATCTAGGTATTTGTCGGTACGATAGCCAATCATGCTGTCGGCGGTATTGATGATTTTATACGCAAGCAGGCCGGGCAGCCCCGCGATAAGAAACCAGAATGCCGGTGCGATGATGCCATCCGACAGGTTCTCAGAGGCGCTTTCAATAGCGGCGCGGGCCACCTGTGGCTGGGTCATGTCACGACAATCGCGGCTGACGATACGGGCGACAACCCTGCGCCCATCGCCCACTGAAAGGCGCAAGGCATCGGCCACCGCCTGCACGTGATCGGCCAACGACCGCTGTGCCAGCAACATCGCCGCGACGATGGTTTCGACCAGCGGGCCAAATTGTGCGAGCAGCAGACCCAAAATAATGGCCCCGCCGAGCAGGGCAAGCGTGGCGATAACGCCGTTTTGCCGTCGGTTTTCCCCCGTGTTCAACCGGCGATCCAGCCATCCGACACAACGCCCCATCGCCACCGCAGGATGTGTCAACCGCGACCAAAGCCACTCAGGTTCGCCCATCGCGGCATCGAGCAACAGCGCCAGAGCCAAGGCAAGGGCATAGGTCACAGTGCGGCCTCGAGCTGGTCCCAACCTTGGTGCGGTGGCAGGCCAAGGCGCAGATGCGTGTCGGACCATGGAAAAGTGCGGGTCCAGATGTGACGTTTGGCCAGACGTGCCTGCCAATGTGCAGCGTTGTCTACTGTATAGAGCCGGAACAGGTCGGTTCCGCCGACAAGGGCAGCGCCACGCGTTGTCATCATACCGTCCAGTCGGAGGCGGTCATTTGCCAGCCGTGTCCGGGTTTCTGCCGCCCAATGCCTGTCACGCAACGCGATTGCCCCGATGCGCAGCGCCGGGCCTGATACGGGCCACGGACCAAGCGAGGCAGACAGGGTTGCGATCATTTCAGGAGCGGCTATGGCAAAGCCAAGCCGCACTCCGGCAAGTCCCCAGAATTTGCCAAAGCTTTTCAGAACAACACAGCCGGGCCGGGTTGCGTGTTCGATCAACGTGGCGTCGGGGGTGATATCACAAAAACTTTCATCGATGATGGTCAGCGGTGCTGTGATGTCGGATCCTTTCCACAGACGCCCATCTGGGTTGTTGGGATGCACCAGCACGCGGGCGCTTGCCGATTCAGTGCCGGTGACGCTCCAGCCTTGAGCATCAAAGGCAGCAGCGTGTTCATTATAGGTTGGCGCGGAAATCTGCACCTGCCCTGCAGGGGCCAGCAAAGGCATGCGTGCAATCAACGCCGAGGCCCCCGGCGCAGGCAGAATGGCTGCACTCGCCGGGATGGACCAAAAGGCCCGCGCGGCCTCAACCAGGCCGCGCCGTCCAGTCATGAGACATAAGTCCTGACACGGGATAGGGCAGTGGATTGATTCCGGTGGACAGATCAATCCAATCGGATCGGGTGCCACTATATTGCGCCATTGCGCCGTCCAGCCCACCGCCGTGATCCCGTTTTGGTGTGATTGAAGAAAAGTCAGTCATTGGCTGGCCGCAATAATGGAAATACGATGCTCGCATCAAGCGGATTTCTGCCTAATACACAAGCTCTGACAATTTTACCTGACGGTAAGGCAAAGTGTTAAGCATTTGTTAATAAATTCGGCAGATCACGATTGTAGAGGGAAGTGGCACATGAATATGACGGTTTTAGACAGTGTATGGGTCTGCGAATGAATGTGTTGATTGTAGAGAGTCGGCCAGAGTTGGCGACATTGTGGAAACGCCACCTTGAACGACAAGGCGCGGATGTGACTGTGGCTACCAGTCAAGAGACTGCGATCCTTGCGCTTTGCCGTGCCGAGTTCGAAATTATCGTTCTTGATCTGATACTTGAGCAGGGCAGTGCCTTGGCTGTGGCGGATTTCGCCAGCTATCGGCGTCCGAATGCACGGGTAATCTTTGTGACCAACACCAGCTTTTTCTCGGACGGGTCGATTTTCGCTCACAGTTCAAATGCCTGCGCCTATGTGCAAAGCGAAACGCCGCCAGAGGACCTGGCGGCGATGGTCGAACATTACGCAGCTATTCGTTAAGATTTAGCCGCGACCATGGGGTTCCGCGTAGTCCAAAACCGGGTTGATCGGAATAATCCGGTTCGGATTGATGGTATCATGACAGTAATAATAGTGCCGCACGATGTGCTGTAGACCGATTGTGTCTGCCACGCCCGGCCACTGACAAAGCTCACGCGTGTAGGCCCAAAGGTTGGGATAATCGACCAGCCGTCGCCGGTTGCATTTGAAATGCAGATGATAGACCGGATCAAACCGCAGCAAGGTCGTGAACAAACGCCAGTCGGCCTCGGTTAGGGTGTCGCCCATCAGATAACGCGATTGCGACAGGCGATCCTCTAGCCAGTCCAGTGTATCAAACAGCGGCACAACGGCGGCGTCATAGGCCTCTTGCGAGGTGGCAAAGCCGCATCGGTAAACGCCGTTATTCAGCGTGTTGTAGATACGGTTGTTCACCGTTTCAATGTCGTCGCGCATAGGTTCGGGCCAGAAATCATCACTGTTGCCGGTGATTTCGTCAAACGCCGAATTGAACATGCGGATGATTTCAGAGCTTTCGTTGGAAACGATTTTGCCCTGTTTCTTGTCCCACAGGATCGGCACAGTGACGCGACCGGTGAAATCCGGGTCCGCCTTGGTATAGATTTGGTGCGCATAATCCAAGCCAAACAGCGTGTCACCGGTTGCGCCGTGGTCATCGGTGGCAAAGGTCCACCCTTGGTCGAGCATGTCGGGGTGCACCACAGATACGTCAATGTGGTCTGTCAGGCCTTTGAGTGCACGAAAGATCAGCGTGCGGTGTGCCCAGGGGCAGGCAAGGCTGACATAAAGATGATAGCGACCCGATTCGGCGGCAAAGCCCTGAACACCGGAAATTCCGGCGCTTCCGTCGGCTGTGATCCAATTTCGAAACTTTGCATCGGCACGGACAAATTTGCCCCCGGTTGCTTTTGTTTCGTACCATTGGTCCTGCCATTGACCGTCGACCAGTAGCCCCATAATCGCTCTCCTATTCGATATACGCCTTGTAAATAGCGCTGTTGTGGCGCCCATCCTATCGCAAAAGACGCGCAACTGATCTGCATTTGTGCACAGTCTGTGTTGGCGTCATGTTTTGTTTACGCAACGCCTCTATATCAGAGATAGGGTGATGCCGACTCGTGACTTGCTTTTGTTTGTGCCAGTGTCAGGGTTACCGATGTAGTGTTTGGGAGGTCTGCGCCATGACAACATTTCTGTCCAAAGAAGTCCGCGAAGGTCTTGAGGCTGCGCGCCTCGCCGGACTGAAAAAGGCCAGCCGTTTACGGGTGCTGGCGAACGATGATTTTCACCATGTTCTGCGGATGTGGGAAACCGGCTTTGCCGTTGAGGCAGAAGCGGTGCCAAATCTGCGCGGTTTGGTCGATCTTTATGATGGCGGGGTGCATTTGTACCAATGCCTGATCGTTGCGGCCGAATCTGAGGCTGGCGAGATGCGCTATGAGTTCAAGCGCAATACCGTCGCGGCTGATACGGCACCGCTTGATTTTTACCGCGACCCCAAGTCTCCGGTTGGGTTGTTAGAGTACGACGGCGAATTAGGCTAAAGGCCAGCGCTGTCTTCTGCGCCTAAAAATCACTGATCCAGCGCCGGACGATGCTGCTTATTTGGGGCAATGACTGAACCACTGCATCGGGTTTCAGGCTAAGGCCTGTCGGCCAGACTACCCCATTTGGAAACCAGATTGTTTTCATTCCAACCCGGCATGCCCCGGCTATGTCGCTTTCGGGCGAGTCGCCCACAAAAATACAGCGGGTCGGGGTGATGTCTAGTTGGCGCGCGGCGAGCAGGAATATTTCTGGTTCGGGTTTGCGTAGGTCTTCGGTCTCTGAAATCAGATAGACATCAACCAGGCGATCCAAATTAAGAGCCAGCAAACTGCGCAACTGAATATGCATTTGCCCGTTGCTGACAATCCCGGTCTTGACCCCTAAGATGCTCAATTCAGAGAACATATTCTCCATGCCCACAAAAGGTCGGGCAAATCGACAGGCGTTTTGTTCATAGTCGGCAAATAATCTACTGGCCAAAATGTCGTCGTCATTTCCCGCCTGAGCAAGCACCGATTTGTAGACACCCAGCTTTGGCACTTGCCCCCGATTGTCCAACTTTAGAAAGCCCTCGATGGTGGCCTCGGTGTTGTCAAAAAGCCCCGGAACAAGTTGGTTGAATTGATCGGCAAGAAATAATCGCAATGACCCACGGCGGTCAAATAATGTCTCGTCTAGGTCAAATATTGCTGCACTGTCCATGATTTCTATTCACCTAACAGAGGGTGGATTAGGGCACAATTTCAACCTGCGTGCCGATTTTTGTAACGCGCCACAGCTCTCTGATCTGAGCATCAGATAATGCAATGCACCCGGCGGTCCAATCGCCCGGTAGGGTGATCAACGCGCCGGTCCCATTTGGCTGTCCGTGGATAAAAATATCGCCACCCGGATCTATTCCGTCCAATTTGGCGCGGCTAATGTCATCTGGCTGCGGATAGTTAATGCCCAATGACAGATGAAAGGCGCTTTCTGGATTGCGACGGTTGATGTGAAACACACCCTCGGGCGTTTTTCCGTCGCCTTCGATTTGTTTGTCGCCCGCAGGGGTAAACCCCAACGCCATGTCATAGCGAAGGATGGCAACACCATCGTGAAAGCCGGTCAGACGCCGCGCCGATTTTTCGATCAGGATGCGGTCGATCCGTTCAACAGGTGTGGCAAGCTCCGGCACGGGTGGCGCCGGAGAATAGCGTTGCCAACAACAAATCCAACCAAGACCAGGGCGACTGCAAGGAACAGCCGCCGCATGGTGTGCTCCTACTGCAAATCCGCAAATGCCGCGCGCAGGCGAACGCAGGCTTCTTGCACATTGACGCGTTGGGTGGCGATGTTGAAACGCAGGCAGGTTTCGCCCCCGCTGCCAAATGTTTCGCCCAGATTGACGGCAATTTTGGCGTCCTTCTGCACCCGACGGGCGAATTCTTCGGCGCTCATACCGGTGCCGGAGCAGTCTACCCAGCTAAGGTATGTCGCCTCAAGCGGCATGGATGACAGGCCGGGAATGTCGGCAATCGCGGCGTCAAAGATTTTGCGGTTGCCTTCAAGATAGGCCATCAGTTCGTCCACCCAGGTGGCGCCTTCGGGGGAATAGGCGGCAAGGGTCGCATAGGTGCCAGCCGAGTTTGAGCCGATATAAAGTGCCTGCATCCGATCGGAAAATTTGGCCCGCAGAACTGGGTCTTCGATCGTCACGTGACCGGTATGTAGCCCGGCAATGTTAAACGTCTTGGACGGGGCGGTCAGCATGATCAGCCGATCATTGATCGAGCGATCCACATTGGCCATCGCAATATGCGTGGTATCGGGATAGACCAGATCGTGGTGAATTTCATCAGAGACCAATATCAGATCATGCCGCTTGGCGAAATCACAGACACCCTGCAGCTCTTCGCGGCTCCAGACACGGCCTCCGGGATTATGCGGCGAGCACAGAATCAGCATGGTTTCGGACCCGGTCATCGCCGCGTCATAGGCGTCAAAATCCATCTCATAACGGCCGTTGTCCAGCACCATCTGGCATTCAACAACCTCACGCCCGGCGCTGTTAATCACCTTGGCAAAGGCGTGATACACGGGCGTGAACAAAACAATGCCATCGCCGGGTTTGGTGAACACATCCAGACACAGGCCACAGGCGTTGACGATACCGGTGGTGGTGAAAATCCACGACGGATCGATCTCCCAGTTGTGGCGGGTTTTCATCCACCACTGAATCGCGCCCAGATAGTCGCCCTCGTGATTGGTATAGCCATAAACGCCATGGTCGACCTGTTCGCGCAGCTTGTTCAGCACACAGTCAGGCGCCGGGAAATCCATGTCGGCGACCCACATCGACAGCCCGTCATCGGCGGAAATTCCATAGATGTTTTCCATTTGGTCCCATTTGACAGAATGGGTGCCGCGGCGGTCGGTTGGGGTATCAAAGCTCATCATTAACTCCTGTTGATCGCTCGGCACGTTAGTCTTTATCGACACAGGTGCAAGGGGGCGTTGCAGCGCGCCGGGCAATCGCTTAAATCCAGCGATATGAAACGCAATATTTTGATCCATCCCGATCCCCGCCTGAAGAAAATCTGTGCACCTGTAGCTGACATCACTGATGATTTGCGCAAGCTGGCGGATGATATGCTGGAAACCATGTATGACGCGCCGGGCATTGGTCTGGCCGCGCCGCAATTGGGATTGCTGCATCGTCTGATCGTGCTGGATTGCGTCAAAGAGGACGGCGCGAAACCGCAGCCGACGATCATGTTTAATCCCATACTAGTGGGGTCTTCGGACGAAACTAACGTCTATGACGAGGGCTGCCTGTCGATCCCTGAACAATACGCCGAAATCACCCGCCCGGCCGAGGTCGAAGTGCGTTGGATGGATCGGGATGGTAACGAACAACAGGCAGGGTTTAACGGGCTTTGGGCAACCTGCGTGCAGCACGAAATTGACCATCTTCAGGGTAAATTGTTCATCGATTACCTGAAACCGCTGCGTCGTCAGATCATCACTCGCCGGATGCAAAAGCTAAAACGCGAAAAGGCGAGGGAAGAGCATGGCAGTTCTTGAGATCGTCAAATGGCCGGACGCGCGGCTGACAACGGTTTGCGACATGGTTGTTGGAGGCGATGATCGTGGTGCGCTGATTGGCGATATGTTTGACACGATGTATGCCGCAAATGGGCGCGGGTTGGCGGCACCACAGGTTGGTGTGTTGCAGCGCCTGTTCGTCATGGATTGCACCTGGAAGGCTGGTGAGAAAACCCCGGTTGCCTGTATTAATCCGCAGATTGTTGAACGGTCTGACCAGGTGGGATCAGTTGATGAGGGATGTTTGTCGATCCCCGGAATTTTGACTGCGGTAGAGCGCCCCGATTGGGTTGTTTTGGAATGGACCGATGACAAAGGGCGGACGCAACGCCAAAGGCTGGAAGGTCCCGAGGCCCGCATTGCCCAGCACGAATTGGACCATCTGGACGGCATCGTCACATTCCTGCGGCTGGACAGTGTCGCACGCGTTGCCGCCGAAGCAAGGTATTCCGCATTATGACATCACGAATTTGCATTCCATGGCCAGACAAACGTCTGCGCACGCCTGCCGCCAAGGTTGATGAAATCACCGATGACATCCACGCGATCTGGGCCGATATGATCGACACGATGGAGGCAATGCCCGGCGTTGGCCTGGCCGCCCCCCAAATTGGGGTGATGCTGCGGCTTGCCGTGGTTGATGGATCAACCGTACGGGGCCGGGCTGTGCGCATGGCGAACCCGAAAATCCTGCATGCGTCGATTGAGTTGCGCCCCCATGAAGAGGCAAGCCCGAATTTGCCGGGCATGTCGGCGACATTGAAACGCCCCCGTGCGGTGACTGTGCGTTATCTGGACGCCAACGGGATGATCAACCGACGCGACTTTGTCGGGCTTGAGGCGACGAGCGTGCAACACCAGATCGACCATTTGAACGGGCGGATGTATTTTGACAATCTGAGCAAGGTTAAGCGGGACATGTTCCTGCGCCGGGCGCGTAAGGGGCAGCTGCGCTAAAAGCACAGCCTACAGGTTGGGAAACGGGGTAAAACGATGCGACTTATTTTCATGGGAACGCCTGACTTTTCTGTGCCCGTGCTTGAGGTGCTGGTAGCAGCCGGGCATGACATTGCTGCGGTCTATTGCCAGCCGCCACGCCCTGCGGGCCGGGGCAAGAAAGACCGCCCCTCGCCGGTGCAAAAACGCGCCGAAGCGTTGGGTTTGGCTGTGCGCTATCCGGTTTCGCTACGATCGGCGGACGTTCAGGATGAATTCACGGCGCTAAATGCCGATCTGGCCGTTGTTGTGGCCTATGGGTTGATCCTGCCGCAGGTGGTGTTGGATGCGCCCAAACATGGGTGTCTGAACATTCACGCCAGCCTGTTGCCGCGATGGCGTGGTGCGGCGCCGATCCATCGTGCCATTATGGCCGGGGATGCGGAAACCGGCGTTTGTATCATGCAGATGGAGGCCGGATTGGACACCGGGCCGGTGTTGTTACGCGAGGCGACGATCATCAGCGCGACGGAAACCACCGGGCAGTTGCATGATCGGTTGTCCGAAATCGGCGCTGGGCTGATTGTACAGGCCTTGGCAGAGTTGGGCAGTCTTGTGCCGGTCACGCAACCCGACGATGGCGTCACCTATGCCGCCAAGATCGACAAAGCCGAGGCGCATGTGGATTGGGCGCGGCCTGCTGTAGAAGTCGATCGTTTGATCCGGGGTCTGTCGCCGTTCCCCGGGGCCTGGACAGATATGATCGGGCAACGGGTCAAATTGCTGGCCTCGATCTGTGTGCAGGGGCAGGGCGCGCCGGGTGAAACGCTTGACGATACGCTGACCGTGGCCTGCGGCACCGGTGCGGTGAAAATGCTGCGCTTGCAACGCGCGGGCAAAGGCGCGCAGGATAGCGAGACGTTTTTGCGTGGCTGGCCAGTGGCCAAGGGCGCGCAATTTTAGGAGAGCAATATGTTTCCGACCATGATTGGTACAGTGGTGATTGCCGGGATCGTTGGCTATCTTGCGGAACGGTCCGGGTTCACGCGCAACGGCATTTTGGCCTCGATCATGATCTGCATCGGCGGTGCGTTTCTGTTCTATTTCGTCCGGTTGATGTTTGGCATTGGCTTTGGGTCAGCAGGGCTTAACGCGATCGTCTCATCCATTGGCGCGTTGGTCATCGTACCGTTTCACTGGCGGCGGAAATAGGGGGCGATATGGGCTTTGTTGCATTAATAATTATCGGCGCGGCGGCCGGATTTCTGGCGACGCGAATGATGAAGATTGAGGCCGATATCCCGACCACCATGTTTATCGGCGTCATTGGCGCGCTGATCGGTGGTCTGGTGTTGCGTATGCTGATGGCCGTTATGGGCTGGATGGCCGGATTTGTTGGTGCCGTGTTGGGCGCCTTGTTGGTGATCTGGCTATGGCAGAGGTATGTCCGCCGCTAGCCGTTTTCTTTCAAATTCGCGGTTTGGCCGGTTCGGCTATTTCTTAGCCGACATTCCCCAAGTAGAATGCGCATTCTTGCAATTTGGCGCTGTTTTGACCCCTGATCAAGCTTTTTGGGCACGCTGTACGGTTGTTTGGGCGTCTTGCATGCGAACCGAGGGTGTTTTCTGTCGTTAGCCACCGATTTGACCTGGCTTTTGGTCTGATCAACACCCGTTTGGTCAGGCCGGTTAAGCCGCTTTCCTACCAGTTTTGCCGCTGTCGTCCTCATGCAGGACATGGAGGTGCACGCAGCCGCTGGATAGTCGAGAGAATGCGGTTGAACAGGTCACCAGTGACGCCGGCTTCAGCAAGCTGGAAGGTAATAGCACGGGCGTGCTGGACGATCCGCGCCCCAATTTTTATCAACCGGGTTGGCAGGCTGGTCAGTGACCAGTCGGCCATCTCTTTGGGTAGGTCAGCGCCCTGTAGGAAGACGCCAAGATTGTAGGCCAGCGCGTGGAGCTGCAGGCGGACTTCGTTTTGCGCCATGCCCCTGCAGGACAATCGGGTCCAGTTGATCGCCTGTTTGCCTTCTTTGATGTATTGCTCAGCTGTGCCGCGCTGATTGTAGAACCGGACGATCCAGTCAGGTTCCATCGGCATGTTGGTGAGGACATAGCCGATACGCGGGATCAGTTCGCCCGGATGCCATTCCACCTTGGCGACAACCCGGCGAGGCTTGTCCCAGGACACGGCTTGATATTCGAAGTCGCCGTAGATACGCTTCATCCCTTTTGGCGGGCGACCCACAGGGCGCTTGAGCAGATGCGCAATTCTACCCTGGAGAACACGGTTGTTGCGCAGGCGGATGGCATAGTAATATCTTTCCGCTTCCAGAGTTTTGCATAGCTTCGGGATGGCAAAGGCGGCATCCCCCCGGAAGAACCGCATCAGGTGGCGATCCGCATATCGCGCAATGATCGGCTTCAGAACCTCTTCCCATCCATTTGCGCTGTGAACATTGCCGGGGCGCAGGGCGCAGCGTTCCAAATGGCCAAACTGGTTGAAGACGCGAGCAGCGGGTGATAACACATGCAGCGAAATGACCGTTCCAGGCCGTGTCTTCCTGCGCTCCGTGCGTTGGACTGACTGAACTGTCCATGTCCAGCGTGATCCACTTGGGCGGTTTGCGATTGTGAACCCGGTCGATCCAATGTCCCGGCACATTAGCCAGCGCAACGCTATTGTCGGTCGCCGCCAAAACCTCTGTCTCAAACCGTCCCATCTGACTGGCGGATGCGGCCTTTGCATCCACGGCTCTGCCCGCCGACGATCTGCCGCATCACCAGATCAAGCGCCAGACGATCCGCATCATTCACATCATCATATCCCGCCAATCGACCGAAAACAGACTGGCGCAACAGGCCGACCAGGGTGTGAAGTCGATTGTGGCCAGTTCGCGTGTCTCTCAGCAATCCGCCGCAATGTCG
>JBLHMP010000043.1:0-31459 GCA_047623555.1 Granulosicoccus sp. | reverse complement strand
TGAGACACACATTTTATGAAATCAGAACCACTCACCGGCCGCTCGGACTCTCCTTTGGGCTTAGCTTCCGTCGCCCTGCGATCTTAAACCGCTCCGCCGTGCCGTACTCCCGCATTGCCACCCCTGCTGCAAAATCGCCCAACACTGGCGCGTGTTTGAACAGGTGGCCAGAACAGCCCCCGACCAACAGCACGTTTTCATGCTCGGGGTGGAAATCAATGATGAAATGCGTGTCCGGCGTCAGGATCACCTGATTGAACTTGCTGTCCACCACCCGTTCTCCCACCAACCCCGGCAGCCGGTGTTTGATATAGCTGCGGGTGCGGTTCATCGACTGGCGCTCAATCAGGCGCTCGGCATTGTCCAGATCAATCGGCGTATTCGGGATCACCACCGCCGCCTTAACGCCCGATCCTTCGGATGACGGGATGCCAAACGACCCCTGCCCGTGATCAATCCAACACGGCATATTGGCCATATCAAACGCGTCCGATCCATCCGGCGTCGAGGTATAAAGCACGTTGATCCCTAAAATGCTCGAGATTGGCTTCACCGTGCGCGGGAACAGATCGGCCATCCACGCCCCCGGCGCAACAATGATCACATCGGCCTCAATCGGTTTACCGTCCAGCATCGGACGTTCAGATGCATCGGTGGTCATGCGACCGCGTTCAACCACGCCACCCGCCGCTTTGAACATCTGGATTGTCGTGATCACACAGCGATGCGCCATCAGCAATCCGGCCTGCGGTTCAAACAACGCATAGGCAATATCCGGCACCCGGAACTGCGGAAAGCGCGACTTAATATCCGCCGGGGAATACCGGTAATACGGCACCCCAACCTTATCAAACGTGTCGGTTGTGCCGTCTTCCCAATCGCAATGGCCCTCGGTCGCCAAAATCAACGCGCCGCATTCATACATCAGGTTCTGGCCGCTCTCGGCCTGTAATTCCAACCAGCGCTGGCGGCTGTCGCGTGCCCAACCGGTATAAAACTCATCGCGGCCCGAAATTGCCCGAATCACCCGGTTGTAATCGGTCGATGCGGCACGCGCATGCCCCGGCTCCCAGCGGTCAATCAACCTTACCTGTTCGCCACGTCTTTGCAGGTGCAACGCCGTCATAGCCCCGGCAATACCACCGCCTACAACAACAATATGAGCATTTGGCATACAGAATTAATTCCTTGTCAGGTGTCGTATTTATGAATACTGTATACAGAATACAGCGCCACGACAAGAGCGCCATCCAGGGAGACTTACCAGTGACCGAGACAGATTTTTCGTTGCCTGAGGGCACTCATACCGTTGTTCTGGGCATGGGGGATCTGAATGGAATCATGCGTGGAAAACGCATCCCGGCCAGTCATTGGGACACCATCTGCAAGGGCGGAAACGCGTTTTCCATCGCGCTGCTTGCCATTGATATGGCCTGCGATGTCTGGGACACGCCCTATGTCAACTTTGACAATGGCTACCCCGACTTCCACATGTTTCCAATGACCAAACCTGCCTCGCTCCCATGGGAGCCGGGGGTGGCAATGGTCTTTGCCCGCGCCCAGGGAATGGATCACAAACCGGTGCCGCTTGACCCGCGTCTGGTGCTGGAACGGCAGGTAAAGCGCGCCGCCGACATGGGTATCGAAATTCAGGTCGGGGCCGAGCTGGAATTCTATCTGCTGGACCCGGAAACCAACATGCCCAAAGACAAAGGCATCGGCGTTTATGGTCTGGATCGCGCCGCCCAGTTGGAGCATGTGCTGGGGCCAATCCGCCAGTTGATCAACGAATTTGGCATCCCGATTGAGCAATCAAACCCGGAATATGCCGCTGGTCAGGTCGAAGTGAACATCCGCTATTGCGAGGCCCTGTTGGCCGCAGATCGCGTTGTCATGTTCCGCTCTCTGGTCAAACAGCTCGCCAATGCACATGGCTACAAAGCCACGTTTATGGCGAAACCGTTCTTTGAAGAATCCGGCAACGGGTTCCATACGCATTATTCACTGTGGAAAGACGGCAAAAACATATTCTTTAACAATGGCAAGCTAAGTCAGACCGGGCGACACTATGTCGGTGGCATCCAGAAACGCATGGCCGAGGCCTCGATTTGTGGCAGCGCCACGGTCAATGGATATCGTCGTCG
This sequence comes from Granulosicoccus sp., assembly GCA_047623555.1. Lineage (GTDB taxonomy): Bacteria > Pseudomonadota > Alphaproteobacteria > Rhodobacterales > Rhodobacteraceae > NORP181. The sequence continues at coordinate 29,315 of JBLHMP010000043.1, read as the reverse complement.
CGCGCCTTATACCTTCTGCCCGATCAACACCGCCTGGGGATTGGACAACCGCACAGTCGCTTTGCGGGTCATTGAGGCCACCGAAACCTCGACCCGGGTTGAAAAGCGCGACGCCGGGGCGGACTGTAATCCCTATCTATTGTTGGCCACCGATATCGCTGCGGGCCTTGATGGCATCGAGCAACAGATCGAACCGTCGGGAATGACCACAGGTAACGCCTATGAAGACGCCGACGCGGCCCCGATCCCAACCGATCTGCCGACCGCGATTGCCTTGGCGCGCGGATCAGAGTGGCTCAGGGAATTGATGGGCGAACATATGTATGAAATCATCTGTCAGCAATCCGAACGCGAGCAAGAGTTCTTTATGAACCAGGTCACGCCGATGGAAACCGCCCGCTATCTGGACGCATTCTGATGCGGGTTGCTCAGGTCATAGGCACAACAACCGCAACCGTCAAAGACGCCCGTTTAACCGGCGCCACCTTGTTGGTCGTCAATTTCGTTGATGGCAAAGGCAAAGTTTTGGACGCGGCCCATGTGGCCGTTGATACCTGTGGCGCTGGCGTTGGCGACACGGTGTTGATTGCCCAAGGCGGCGCTGCCCGCCTGCCCGCTGCCCTTGCCGGGGCGCCGGTTGATGCCGCAATCATCGCAATCATTGATCAAATCACTCTTTCGTAAATCTTAGTAAGGAACCAAGAACATGGCAAAACCAGCACCGGGCCAAGCAGCCCTTGGAATGATCGAAACCCGCGGCCTTGTCGCGTCGATCGAAGCCGCAGACGCGATGGTCAAAGCCGCAGCTGTCACAATTGTTGGCCACACCAAGGCTGGTGGCGGTCTGGTGACAACCCTTGTGCGCGGCGAAGTTGGCGCGGTCAAAGCTGCCACAGACGCAGGTGCAACCGCCGCCAACAAAGTTGGCGATGTGGTGTCGGTTCATGTCATCGCCCGCCCGCATGATGAGCTTGAGTCGATCATTTCAGGCCTTGGTGCAGGCAGCGCATCCTAAAGCGGTGAAAGGGTCTGGCCATGTCTGGCGGATTTGAATCCTTTGCCGAGGCGGCGTCAAAACCCGCCGCGACGGCAAAACCACCAGCCCCGTTAACCCTGAGCCGTGTTGCGGTTCTGGGTGGCGGCAGCGACGCGCGGCTGATTGCGGCGTTGTGTTTGGCGGCAGAAACCAAGGTGACGTTGTTTTCGGCCTACGGCGCCGAACTCGACATGTTGCGCGCCTCCTCCGGCATCAGCCTGCGGGGGGCTGGCCCCGTTGGAACCTATCAGGTGGATCGCAATGATGCGCCATCGGTGCAAACCACGGCGGAACTCGACCGTGCAGTTGCCGGGGCCGATGCGATATTCCTAACCGGGCCGGTCCATAAACAACGCACCTATGCGATGGTTTTGGCCGATCACCTGTCGGATGGTCAAATACTGGTTCTGGCCCCGGCACGCTCGCTCGGCGCGCTTGAAACCGCATGGTATCTGCGCATTGGCGGCTGCACGGCGGACGTGACAATTGTTGAGGCGCAAGGCCTGCCCTATTGGATCACCGCCACCGGATCACAGCTGCACCTGTCGGCGGCCGCCCCCGTGGCTGCGGCGACGTTGCCCGCCGGTCGGCTGGAGGCGCTCAATGCTGTGTCCAGGCTGTTAACCAACATTGCGCCCTGTGATTCTGTACTGGCCTCAGGCTTTGCTGATGGCTCAGCGCTGGTCGAAATCCCCAGCCTGTTGCTCAGCGGCCCGGCCCTGTCATCGGGTGCGTTAAACATCCCGATGGGTGGCCAACCCCTAGCGGAAAACCAAACCTTTGCCAGCCTGATCGGCCCGGAACATCGCGCCGTCATCACGCGCCTTGCTGCTGAACGCCACGCCGTTGCCAAATGTTTCGGTGTGCGCAATCTGCCCGATGCTGACACATGGATCGTCACCGTTGCCGGGGCGACCAAAGGCGACGGAGGCCGCCCGATCCCAGATCAGGCAACCGCCAAGGCGCTGCTGCGCGATGGGGTTATCGGTTCACTTGTGCCGTTGCTGTCTGCCGCGAAAATCGCGGGTGTCGACGTGCCGGTAACGCAGTCGATGATCACGCTGGCCTCGACCGTTTTGGGCGCAGATGTCGCCACTGCGGGGCGGCGGCTTGATACCATTGGCATCACTGAAAATGACATCGACAGCGCCCGCCGGGCGATGGACGCAATCGCGACAGGGGCACGCTAAATGGACGCAGATCTGAAATCCATCGCCGCCGCCCGGCGCGCCGCTGAATCCGCCTTCACCGCCTATCAGGCGTTTCTTGGCACTGATCCGGCGCAGGTTGACGCCATCGTCGACGCCATGGCCCGCGCCATTGAACCCGAGGCAAAACGGCTGGGGCAAATGGCCGTTGATGAAACCGGATACGGTAATGTTGCCGACAAACGGGTGAAAAACCTGTTCAACGCTTTGTCCGTCGCCGACTATCTGCGCGACATCACCACGTTGGGCATGTTGTGGCGCGACGACACCACCAAGATCGCCGCATTTGGCGAACCTATGGGCGTTGTGGCGGCGTTGATCCCGGTGACAAACCCAACATCGACAGTGATTTTCAAGGTGTTATCGGCGGTAAAAGCCGGCAATGCCATCGTCTGTGCACCACATCCGCGCGGTGTTAAATGTGGCATGGAAACCGTGCGCATCATGGCGCGCGTGGCTGAGCAGATGGGCGCGCCCAAGGGATTGATCCAATGTCTGGATCAGGTGACCATTCAGGGCACCGCCGAGTTAATGCGCCACCGCCGCACGTCCGTGGTGATGGCAACCGGCGGCCCCGCGATGGTCAAAGCTGCCTATTCATCGGGCAAACCAACCCTCGCCGTGGGCGCCGGAAACGTGCCCTGTTACGTGCATAAATCCAAGGCCCACGACATTGGCGAAGTCGCCGAGATGATCATCACCTCAAAATGTTTTGACTATGGCACCGCCTGCGTATCGGAACAGGCGATCATCGCCGACCGTGAAATTGCCCGCGAATTGCGCCAGGAATTGCGCATGCGCGGTGCCTATTTTTGCGCCCCGGCCGAATCCGACCGCCTGGCCAAAATCATCTTTTCCGGCAAGCAGGCGATGAACCCGGACCGCGTTGGCCAATCACCACAAGCGCTCGCAGATGCCGCCGAATTCTCGATCCCGCCGCGCACCCGTATACTGGTGTCTGAGGAAACCGAAATCGGCTGGCAACGGCCTCTTTCGGCAGAAAAGCTCAATCCGGTGCTGGCGTTCTATGAGGCCCGCGACAGCGATCATGGTATCGAGCTGTCCTACAACATCGCCAAATTCGAAGGGTGGGGCCACAGTTCGGTGATCCATTGCGACGACTCGGCGATTGTGGCGAAATTCGCCAGCATTCCGACGGGCCGCGTGTTGGTCAACACGCCCGGCATCCTGGGCGGCATGGGCTATTCCACCGATCTGGAGCCGTCGTTCATGCTCGGGACCGGGACCTGGTCAGGGTCGATAACCTCGGACAACGTCACCGCATTGCACCTTATCAACATCAAGCGCGTGGCTTACCAAAGCCGACCCTGGCGCGATATTTATGACGAATACGGAGAATAAAGATGGCCAATATCACCATCCGCGCGTTGATGCAGATCGACAATCTGCAACCGAAATTTGCCGCCTATAATGGCGCTACGGTTCAGGGCTCGATCCCTTTGTCCGGCGATACCGTGCTAATCGGAGAATTCGCCCCCGGCAACGGTGTGTTTGCGTTGATCGACAAGGCGCTCAAGGCCAGCGCGGTTGAGGCGACGTCACAAATGGTCGAGCGCGAATTCGGCTTTTTCATCCTACGCTCGTCCTCAAACGCCGAAGTCTCCGCCGCCCGCGATGCGATCCTGTCCGAACTGGGCGCGACGATGTCTGACCGGATCAAACCGGCGATCACCTCGACACAGATCATCACCTCGGTGGAACCACATCAGGCGCAATTGCTCAACAAATGGCGCAAAGGCTCGTTGCTGGTGCCGGGGCAAACGCTTGGCATCATTGAATGCGCCCCTGCCGCCTATATAGCCATCGCCGCAAATGAGGCCGAAAAGGCCGCTGAGATTGATATGGTCGAGGTCCGCGCCGTTGGCCGCTATGGTCGGCTGTTCATCTCGGGCACCGAAAATTCGGTTCAGGTGGCGATTGAGGCGGCTGTGACGGCGATCGAAGCCGTGGACGGACAAGCCCAGTAATGGCCAAATCCCGCGTCATAGGTTCAGAGCATATTGAGGACGCGCGTCAGCGTAGCCGCATCGTATTTGAAATTCTGCCGGGGGATATTGTCACTGCTTTGGCGCGTGAAACCGCCGTGCGCTTGGGCATCAAACTGGTCGATGGGCCGATTGAAAAAGTGGTCTCGCCACTCACCGATGGCAATACTGCGCTACGTCGTGGCCTGCTGCGCCGCTCGCCGAAATGGATCGCACCAAAACAGGTCGCGGGCCGTGGCGCGCGTCGGTTAACCAAGCTGGCCTTGGTGGGTGCTGGCGGTGTTGGCAGCAATATCGCGCATCTGGCGGCAAATGCGGACCTCGCGGATGAAATCGTTTTGATTGATATCGTACCGGGATCTGCGGCGGCCACGGCGATGGACTTGAACCATGCCAGCGGCATCACCGGCACGCGCGCGCGCTGTATCGGTGGCGAGGATCTGGCGTTGGTATCGGGTGCTGATGTGATTGTTGTCACCGCCGGACGTGCCCGTGGGCCGGGCATGACGCGGGCCGATCTGATTGATGTGAACACGCGGGTGATCCACTCCACCGCCGAGGTCATCAAGACGCAGGCGCCGAACGCAATTGTCATCGTAGTCACCAACCCGCTCGACGAAATGACCGTTGAAATGCTGCGCGCCACCGGGTTTCCGCGTGAACGCGTACTTGGCATGGCCGGAACGCTCGACAGCAGCCGCTTTCGCAATGCGCTTGCGATGGCCGCCGGGGTAACGCCTGCGGATGTTGACGCCTTTGCCTTGGGCAGTCATGGCGATGAAATGGCCCCGATCGCCAGCCACGCGCGGATCAAAGGCCGGGTGCTTGATGCTTTCCTGAGCCAAGAGCAAATTGCGGCCTGTGTACGCGACGCGATCACTGGCGGCGGTCAGGTTGTGGCCCTGCGCAAATCCGGATCGGCGACCATTGCCCCGGCGCATTCCTCGATTGAATTGATCGACCATATTCGCGGTGCCAAAACCGGACCTGTGCCGGTATCGGTGATGCTGGACGGCGAATTTGGCATACAAAACGTCGTGCTGGGCGTGCCCGCGCATTTGGGGCAAGACGGCTTGCTCAGGGTTGAGGAAATCAAACTGACCAGTGATGAAACCAACGCCCTGCAGGCCGCAGCAGAGGCTATTCGCAGCCGGTTGGATCTATAATATGGTCGTGCGTATCTTTAAATCCGGCGGGCGGCTTGAGGAAATCAGCAGCTATTCGCGTGCCAAACGCGTTGGCCCGTTTGTCTATGTTGCCGGAACTACGGCGATTGAACCAAGTGGCAAATTGCACGCCCCCGGCGACATGTACGCGCAATCCATATTCATCTTTGCCAGGATCGAGGCCGCCCTGCACGAAGTTGGTGCCGAAATGCGCCACGTGGTGCGCACGCGTTGTTATATGACGGATATGTCCCAGGCCGCCGGATTCATTCAGGCGCATGGCGAAGTGTTCAACGGCATTGACCCGGTCACATCCGGGGTTGAGGCCGGTTTGACGCAACCGGGCATGATGCTTGAGGTCGATGTTGACGCCATTATCCACGATAAAGACGGCAATATCTCCTATTAATCAACATTCCACGCGCCGGTAGACCCCTTTCTTTGAAAGAAACCGGACCGGGAAATTCCAAATTTTGCGCACTGCCATCGAATTCATGCCTGTTTAATGCCCATTTTTCGGCATCGCCCTCGACACAGTTGTTTTGATGTATAATATGTGTACTGTATACAGGATACATTAAGAAGATCCCCCAGGGACGGAACACAACCAAGGGAGTTTGGAATGAAACTGAAATACTCAATTGTCGCAACAGCGATGGCCTCACTGGTCGCATCAGCCGCTGTGGCCGAGATCAAGGTGGGCTTTATCGGCTCGCTGTCATCAGACACCGGCCTGTCCACATTGCGCGGCGCCGAAATCGCCATTGATGAGATCAATGCCGCTGGCGGCGTCAACGGCGAACAGATCGTGCTGGTCAAGGCCGACACCGGTCAGGACCCCACCGAGGGCGTCAAAGCCTATGAATATCTCGCCGAAACTGAAGAAGTCGATTTTATCATCTCAGGGTCCATCGACGATGTAACGCTGGGCTGGTTGCCCCGGATGCAGGAATTTCAGATCCCGACGTTGGACACCTGGACATCCTATATCGGCATCATCGACATGATCGTCGAAGATTACGATTCCATGCGCCCCTATTTCATGAACATCGCCTCAGACGAGGCATTGGCGACGCTTTATATCGACTTTGGCAAAGACGTTCTGGTTGACCAAATGGGCTGGACCTCGGTTGTGATCATGGCCGAAGACACCGCATTTGGCGGCGCGATCACCGGGCTTGTGACCGACGCGCTGGCGCCAAATGCTGGCATCGATGTCAAAGAGATCATCGTTTATGATGTCGCCACCGTTGACTTTGCGCCGATTTTCTCGCGGGCTGTCGATACCGGGGCTGATTTCATCTATCTGGTCAGTTCGGTCAATTCACAGGTGGTTTCGTCACAATATGTGAAACTGCAGGTGCCGCTGGGTATGACCGGTGTGAACGTTGCCGCCCTTGGACAGGAATACTGGGAAGACACAGGCGGAGCCGGAGGTGGTATATCCACGCTGTCACCAGTTCCTTCGGTTGGCTTTAAGCTTGACCCGGTCAGCCAGACGTTTCTGGACACCTACCAAGAACGCTATAAATCGCGCCCTGTTATCCCGCATTTCAACGGTTTTAACGCCTATTTCGGTCTAAAGCAGGCCATGGCATCCGCACAAGAGGCTGGTGGCTTTGAGTTGGACAAATGGGTTCCAGCGATGGAAAAACAGGACCTGATCCTTGAGAAAGACGGCGAACTTTGGCTGCGCTATGCCTTTTGGGGCAACGATGAAGTCGAAGAGCGCACACAGCGGACATATCCACATAACGTTCGGTTCGACATTACCGCACCTTATGACGATGCGTCGCCATCCATGGTTGTAATCCAGTGGTACGAGGACGGTACAAACGCCGTGATCTATCCTGAGAAATACGCCACCGGTAAATTCACTGTCCCAAGTTGGGTCAAGAAATAATCCGACCCTAAACAGACCAGGGCAGCGCAACAATTGTGCTGCCCTAATGCTCTGAGGCAGGCTTACACATGTTGCAAATTCTCATACAGGGGCTTTTGCTCAGCGGTCTATATTCGCTGATTGCAATGGGCTTTATGCTGATATTCAGCGTCGGGCGGGTCTTGAACTTGGCCTATGGCACCTATCTGATGTTCGGCGGATACGTCTATTTCTACATCTCGCAAATGCTGGGAATGCCGAAACTGGTCGGCGTCATCATGGCGGGCGTGGTGGGGGCCCTGATGGGCATTGCGAAATTCAAACTGCTGGTCAAACCGCTCAAGGGCGACCATGTTGCGGTAGAAATTTCCACCCTGATCCTGGCCGTTGTGTTGCAGGCGGCGGTGGTTCTGGTCTTTAAAGACAACGCCAAGATCCTGTTGCCGATTGTGCCGGGCGTAACCTATATCGCCGGGGCCTCGGTCACCTATAATATTCTGACGGCAACTATCGCCAGCTATGCCATTCTGGCGGCACTCTATGTCTTTGTGCGCAAAACCCATACCGGGCGCGCCATGATGGCGGTGTCGATGGACCAAAAAGGCGCCGCGATTTCCGGTATTGATCCGGACAAGATCAACATGATCACCTGGGGGATTTCGGGCATGCTCGGCGCCATCGCCGGGGTGTTTTTTGCCAGCTATACCCAGCTTTCACCGCATATGTGGGTGGCGCCATTGATCCTGTCAATCGCCGTGGTCATCGTCGGCGGTATCGGCTCCATTGTCGGCACCCTGGTTGTTGCCCATATCATCGGCTTTATGGAGGTCATCATCGTGGCCGAATTCGCCCCCGAATTGCGCGGCGTGTTTACTATGCTGCTGATTATCACCGTTCTGATCATCCGCCCGCGTGGCCTATTTGGTCGGGAGGAGCTGTAACATGGGTCTTCGTTGGTATCATTTCGCCCTCTGGGCCGTCTTTATCGCATTCATGGCAGTGCTGCCGGAACTGGTGTCCAAAGGCACCCTGCGCACCATCATTTTCGCCAACTTTTTGGCAGTGTTTGCCATCAGCTGGGACGTACTGTCAGGCCGCACCGGCTACATCAGTTTTGGCCATCCGTTCCTGATTGGCATCGGCGCCTATACATCGGCCATCCTGACCAAACGCTATGGATTTGAAATCGAGGTCGCCATTCCGATTGCGGTGCTGATGACCATGCTGGGAGGGCTGATTGTGTTGCTCCCTGCCCTGCGCATCAGAGGTAGCTATTTCGCGCTGGTGACGCTGGCGTTTATGGAGCTGATGTATCAGTTGGTGCAGGTGATCCGCCCCGATCTAACTGGCGGCACCCGCGGCATGTCAGGCATTCCGACGCTGACACGTGGGGCGGTGAATGGCTATTACCTGTCGGTGACGCTGATGTTGTCAGTGGCTTTGTCGATGTGGTTGTTGATGAAAACCCGCGTTGGCACCGCCCTAAGCGCCATTGGCATGAATGAGGAATCCGTGCGCGGATCGGGCTTGTCTGTGACCCGGCTGAAAATGTTCGCCTTTCTGACGGCGGCCGCAGTCGCCGGTTTGGGGGGGGCATTTTACGTGCATTACATCGGCTCAATCGCACCACGGGCGCTGTTTGACATCAACTTCCTGTTCACCATTATCGTCGCCGCGTTGATTGGTGGATCATCCACCATTATCGGGCCCATAGTCGGAGCGTTTTTCCTGACCTTTCTGCTTGAATCCCTGCGACCGTACCTTCCCGGAGCCGAGCGATATTTCATCTACGGAGGCGTGGCGCTGTTGCTTTACATGTATCAGCCCAAAGGCATGGTTGAGATTTTCATGCAGGCATGGACACGACTGCGCAGCAGGTGGGCATCATGACCAAAGCGCTCGAAATCAACAATCTCGTCAAACGGTTTGGCGGCATTACAGCCACCAATGATCTGTCGTTTGACATTGAACAGGGCGAATCGGTTGGCCTGATCGGGCCCAATGGTGCCGGTAAAACCACGATATTTTCGCAGGTGATGGGCGAGCATCGCCAAACATCTGGCACGATCCGGCTCTACGGTGAGGAAATATCAAAACTATCGACCTCGACTCGCATTCGCCACGGCGTCAGCCGCACCTATCAGGTGCCGCGTCCGTTTGCCGAAATGACCGTGGTGGAAAACATCCGCGTTGGGCTGATGCCGGACAGCATCTGGCAGATGATCACCAAAGGCCCCAACCGCGAACGCGAGATCGAGCTGGCGCTGAGCGTCGGCTTTGACGAGGCCGATTTGCACCGTATCCCTGCCGAGTTGTCGATGGGCGATCTGCGCAAGCTGGAAATGGCCCGCACCATGGCAACCGGGCCAAAGCTGATGTTGCTGGATGAGGTATTCGCCGGTCTGACCATCGCCGAGATCGCCCAGATCGCTGATCTGATCCAGCAGATGCGCAAGGACGGCATGACCTTTCTGATCGTCAGCCATGACCTAAAGGCGCTTGAACCACTGATCGACCGCACCATCGCCATCAACTATGGCAAAATGATTGCCAATGGTAGTTTTGACGAGGTGATAGCCAACGAGGCCGTCCGCTCTTCATATTTGGGGACAGCATAATGGCATTTCTTCAGATCACCGACCTCTGCGCCTATTACGGCAAGGCCCAGGCGTTGCACGAGGTATCGCTGAATGTTCAACAGGGCGAGATTATCGCCATTGTTGGGGCCAACGGCGCCGGTAAATCCACCCTGCTGGACAGTATGATTGGCCTGACCAAAACCACCGGCGACATCACGCTTGAGGGCACGTCGATCATTGGCATAAACACCGCCCAGATCGTGCGGCACGGGGTTGGGTATGCCACCGAACGGTTCAACCTGTTTCCCTATATGACAGTGCACGACAACCTGATGGTTGGGGCCTATACGGCGCGCGAGGACGTGCAAAAGAACCTTGCTATGGTGCATAAACTGTTCCCCCGTCTGGCGGAACGCGAGCATCAGGAAACCAGCACCCAATCGGGTGGCGAACGCCAGATGGTGTCGCTGGGCCGGGCGTTGATGACCAGTCCACGGCTGTTGTTGGTGGATGAACCGACGATTGGTCTGGCGCCCAAAGTTTGTCTTGAAATCGCCGAGGTTCTGCGCCGGTTGCGCGACGAATTTGGCACCACAATTGTGATTACCGAACAGAACGCCAATTTCGCCATGACCTTGGCCGAACGGCTATATGTGCTCGAAAATGGCTCGGTTAAGGCCGAGGGCACGGTGGCTGCGCTGCGCGATGATCCACGACTGTCCGAGGCCTATTTCGGGCTATAGCGGCGTCAAATCTGTGCCGCGACCGCCAATACAACAACTACGAGCATCGACACCGCCATGGCGATGTTGATTTTGCGGTGCGTTGATCCGGGCAAATCCAACCTGCCCAGCCTGATGCCGAAATGCAGCCAGAAAAAGTGGATCGGTATCCAGATCACGTTGATGATGGCGAATTTCAGCAGTGTTTCAGCACCCAAACTGGCCGGCCAGAACAAAAACCCGGTGAACAGTGCTGTGTTCACCGCATAGGCCTTGGGGTTGATGATCTGCAAGGCAATGCCGCCGTAAACCCCCGGTGCTTTTTGCTTTTGGATGAATGCGATCTTTGATCCGGCAAAGGCAATCCGGCCCGCCAGATACAGCAGATACAACACCGACAGCCCAAACAGCACGGTACGAATTCGGTCGTCTGCCAGCACGATTGCCGCCAGCCCGCTGACCACCGTCAAGGCGACAAGGTTGGTGCCGATGAACAGCCCCCACAAATACCGCGTCCCGGCCGCCGCACCAAAGCCCGAGCCAACGCCCGCCACCGACAACACCCCCGGCCCCGGCGTGATCAACAGAAAAAACACCGCCGCGGCAAAGGTCAGCATGCGCGCTCCCCTCGTGCAAATTCAAACATTCACAATATCCTTGTCCACATCAACACGCCGTCCCTCGGCCGCCGACATCTGTATCGCATAAATCATCGCATGCACATGCAACGCCTCGCGCCCAGTGACAAAAGGCGCGGTGCCATTGCCCAGACTGTCGGCGAAATCCCTAATTATCGCCTGATGCCATTCATCGGTAAACGCCATCGGATCGGCGCCACCGCCTGTGTCAGCGACCTCGCCAAATTCTTCGACCTTGCCCGAGCGATGATAGATGCTCAGCGTTGTCGCATTGCGCGCCGCCGTGCCTTTGGTGCAGTTCAACACGACCTGTTCGCGAGCATTGGGCGGTGTCGCGACAATGACGAAATCAATCACGGGGTCATCTGCGATTTCGCCAATGACGTGTAAATCCGGGGCTTGTCGCCCTCTTGCCGATTGGCAAATTTCTGCATCCGTCCGATGGTGCGCGTATGAATGCCAGCCAGTTTTATCCGCCCCCCAGTCGCCCGGAATGCCGTCGCCTGCATATCGGCAACCATTCCCAAGACACTCAAAACCACCTGCATCACACATCCCCCCGAACATTTCGGCTAGTTTACGTGCGTACCGCATGAATAACACCAAAAAGAAATCCGGGGGGAAACCAGATCGCCCTGGGGTTTTGTGTTGGAAAAACAATCAGGGGCACACCATGTCATCATCCGCACATCATATTTTCAAAGCCGTTGCCGATGATCCGATCGTCTCGCCATACGGGCCTACTGGCCCTCGCTGGTTTGCCGAAAACGGCCAATTCCCCAACCCCGCCGATCTGTTGTTGATCCCGGATCATTATCTGTTCTGCATGTTGTACAGCCAAGGCATCAGGCTTGCCGATCTGGGCATTGGCGTGCAGGAACAGGACCGCGGTGCGCGCGCGATATTCAAGCGTTTGGCGTCAAACTCGCATCTGTTTCCAGGCACGCCCAGCCGGGTTTGGTTGGGCGATACCCTGAGCAATATCTTTGACATCGAGGAAGAGCTGTCCGCCGACACGTCTGATGCGATTTTCGACCATATCGCGGCCGAACTGACCCCCCGCATTCCGCCCCCGTGCGTTGTTTGAGCGGTTCAGACCATTTGGCTGGCGTCCGATCAGATTGCAACTTCGTATGTTCAGGTGCGGACTGGCACCGCCACTGAAACCGAAAAGCGGACGTTCTATGCCCATATGCTGGTGAAAATGGCGCAAATGTCGGTTGAAGATGGCCTTGTTATGCAAATCCATGCTGGCAGTGAACTGGGTGACCGGCCTTGAGTCGCTGTTGAACCGGGTCGGCAACAATCGGAAATTCAAACTGATCGTGTTCACGCTGGACCACGCCACCTATGCCTGTGAACTGGCACCGATGGCTGGTCGCTGGCCGTGCTTGAAAATCGGCCCGCCCTAGAGGTTCCACGATAGCCCCGCCGGAATCGCGCGCTATTTTGATGCGGTGGTTGAGACCGCCGGATATTGGAATCTCGCCGGGCTCAACCATGACACCCGTACGTCATACTGTGTGGCGACACGGCGTTGCGCGCCACTTGGGCGGTCAAATAGACGCCGGTTTTTTGGGCACCAACGACGCCATCATGCTGGCCAAACAATTGGGCATAGGGCTGGCCAACAGCGCCTATAAACTGGCGGACGGTTAAGGTGTCGCATATCCTGCATTTCGGGCTGGGCAATTTCCACCGGGCGCATCAGGCGTGGTACACCGATTTGGCCAACCGCAAGAGCGGCGCGCAGTGGCAGATCACCGGCATGTCGTTGCGGTCCGCCACCGTGCGCGACATCTTGCAGCCGCAGCATTGCGACTATACGCTGGTGATTTCCGGCCAGGCTGGCGAAGGCGCTTGCGGGATATACCTATGTGAACGAAGCGATTTGCGATCCGCTGCTTGAGGCCGGCGCCGGGGCTATTATGACCGAAGCTGCCGAGACCCTGCCCAAAGCGATCCAGAGTACGACGCCCAACTATATCAATTCACTGCCAGAGCGGCTCCTGAACCCGCATTTGCAGCATAAATTGCGCCAAATTGCCATGGACGGCACCCTGAAACTACCCATCCGGTTGCTGGCAACCTGAAAGGATCGCGCGGCGCTGGGTCTGAGTTCACCTGCGATTGAGGCGGCGATTGCGACTTGGATGCGTTTTGCCACCCAAAAGACACATGCCGGTCATGCCTTGCAGAATCCACAGGCCGACCCGATTGCGGCTGCCTGTGCGTCAGATGATGCCCGCAAGGCGCTTGCTGTGATAATAGCGGCTAGGTGCGCTTGGTCAGGCGATCAGTCTTTTGGAATAATCGCGCCTTTGACGCCCAGCACCCGAACGGCCAGATTATGCCCGGCTTGCAGACATGCACCCTCGTCCTGCCCTTGCAGATAGGCCGCCAGATAACCGCCGTTAAAGCTGTCTCCGGCGGCGGTTGAATCAACTACTGTTCCGGCGGCTGCGAATTCTTGTGGCTCGGCGCCGGCAAAGGACACCGGCCCAGAAGCACCGCGTTTCAACGCGCCGTTGCGCACTCCGTAGGACAGTATCCGCGCCACCACCGCATCAGAATCGACGTCGCCAAATGCCAGTTGCTCGTCGTCAACGCTTGGCAAAGCAATATCAGTACACCGCCACATCGCAGCAATTGCGGTGCGCGCAGTGTCAGCGTCAGCCCATAACAAGGGGCGATAATTTGAATCAAATACGATTCTGCCACCGCTCTGACGATAGTCTGGAATCCACGCCATCAGCCGCGCCCGCGCATCGGGCGACAGGATGGCCAGCGTGATTGCCGACAAATAGACCACATCAAAATCGCCCAGCGCCGACAACTCTGGATCACTACCATCAAACATTTCACGTGCGGCCGAACTATCCCGCCAATAGGCAAACGTCCGTTCCCCCGCCGCGTCCGTTGTGATCGAATAGAGCCCCGGCGTGCGGCGGTCGCTAAACCCGACCCGCGAGGTATCAATATCCTCGCCTTGCATAAACGCGATGATCCGGTCGCTAAACGCGTCCTGCCCCAGCCGGGTGATATAGGACACCTGCAATTCGGGCGCGCAGCGTTTCAGATAGATCGCCGTGTTCAGAGTATCGCCCGCCACGCCCACATGGGCGATATCCTGGCGGTCCCGGTCCATAGCCAGTTCCACCATCGCTTCTCCGATGCAGGCAATCTTAATCGCTGGCATTCCGCGTCCTTTGTAAATTTTCCCGCCACCAGATCATCAACCCCGACACAACAATGATCCCGGCCCCAATTAAGGTCCATTGATCTGGGATGTGGTCAAACACAAGATAGCTGGTGATCGTCAGATAGATCATGAACGAATATGTGTATGGCATCAATATATTAGCGGGCGCAAACCCATGTGCGCGTGTCAAAAGTTCATGCCCGCTCCAACCCCACAGCCCCAACCCGAGTAACAAGGCCCAATCCAGGCTATTGGCCGGGGTTTGCCAGGTGGCAATGGCAAAGGGCAACATAACAATTGTGCCAAGTCCCCCAGAATAAAGCTGCATGGTTTCAGTCGCCACAATTCCTGACAATCGCCGGGTCAGGATCGAATAGAGCGCCATGGCCAGCGCATTGACCACCGGCAGGATAACCGCCCATTGAAAGCCTTCGTTGAACGGTCGGATAACCACCAGAACGCCGCAAAATCCGACGACAATAGCCACCCAACGCCAAGGGCCAACCCGCTCCCCCAGCAGCGGCCAGGACAGGGCGCACACAAGAATCGGTGCTGCGAACATGATTGCCGATACCAGCGTCAGCGATAGATACCGCAACACGATAAAGTTGAGCACAGTCGAGGACACCAACAGGGTTGATCGCAGCATGACCAGCCCGACATGATCGGTAGCAAAGCGCTGCCATGCAAACCCACCCCGCCCGATCACACCCAGCGACAGGGCGAAATGCCCAACATAGCGCATAAAGACGACCTGAAAGACCGGTAAACCCAACAACACCAGATACTTGGCCGACGTATCCACCAAAGCCAGACACAGATAGGCCACCAGCATCATCATGATGCCCAGCTGCGCGCGATCTGTACGCGCCTTGGCGGTGACTTTGTTGGTTGTAGGCATGCGGATCAGCCCAACGGCGGGCGCAATGCCGCCAGTTTTGGCATGATGATATCGCGGTTAACGGTGATGCCAGTGTAGGCCTGAAAACTGTCGATCACCATGTGCCGGAACAGATCAAACCCGGTGAGCGTCGCCAATCCGGCGCGGCTGCAATCCATCAGAAATTCGGTGTCGGTCGGGGTATAGACAGCATCAAAGGCCCAGTTTTGCGGTCCAATCAATTTGGCAGAAAACGCCGTGCCCGGATGGTAGGTCATGCCAAGAGGCGTCGCATTCACCAAGCCGTCGGCGTCAGCGATTGCGGTCTGTGCCTGGTCAACAGCAACCACATGGGCGGGTGCCCCGATCAGGTCGGCCAGATCTTGGGCGCGCGGCTCTGACATGTCCCAAATCCGGATCTGTGATGCGCCAAGTTCGGCCAATGCAGGCCCAATGGCGCGCGCAACGCCACCCGCCCCGGCCATTGCCACAATGCCGGGGGACAAATCGCCCATATGGGTTTTCCAGGCTGACAAAAACCCGGTGTAATCGGTATTAACCGCCTTGAACTCACCGTCAAAGATCAACGTATTTGAGGCCCCGAGTTTACGCAATTCCGCGGACATCGCCGAACCGGCATAGCCCGCCGCGTCGGTTTTAAACGGGTGGGTCACGGTGACCCCGCTCCAACCTTTGGGGCGCAAGGCATCGACGGTATTGGCAAAGTCAAAATCGGGATGATCTGCGGTGTCTATCAGTTCAAAATCCAGTGTCATGCCAGAGGCTTTGCACATGATTTCCAATGCGGCAGGCAATCGGGTCTGGCTGATATGATCGCCAATCAATCCGGCGCGCAGAACCCTCATGTTGCGCCAAGCGCCGTTTCGATGGCCAATGTCGTTAGCAACGTTTGGCGTGCGTCGCGCGCATCAATCAGCGGTGTGGCACCCCCGGCGATCACCGCACAGAAATGCGCCATTTGCGCGGTCAGCGGCACGCCAGTTTCGCAGAAAATGACGCTTGGCTGTGCGGCCTCGCTCCAATCTTTGGCGCCGCTCCAAAGCGTCAGAGACGGGAAATCTATCGCGCCATTGCTGCCCATAATTTTGAGCATATCCTGCCCGGTACCGCCGATATTCGGGTTCTCACCAATCCCGGCCTCAAATCCCCAGGGCGATGGCGTGGTGTCGGCAAACACAATCGAGGCCACCAGACCATCGGCAAATCCAAGCGTCACAGCGCCGCTTTCAATGCGGTTTTGATCGCGTGATTTCCCCGACCCAAAGCCCGACACATGCACCGGTTCACCGAACAAAAACCTTATAAAATCAACCTCATGCACGAGGTTAATCATAATGGGTGAGCCTTCGCGCCCGGCCCGCCACGGCACATCAAAATACGCGTCCGGCTTTTTCATGGCCCAAATCATCGAGGCCAGAACCGGCGTGCCAATACGGCCCTCACCGAGCAGCGCCTTTAGCTTTTGCACCTGCGGGTGATAGCGTCGGTGATGCCCGACAAGAACATGCACCCCAGCGTGATCAGCGGCGGCGATGATCCGGTCGGCCTGCGCAACACTGCTGGCAATCGGTTTTTCGATCAGCATATGCCAGCCACGATCGGCGGCGATTTCGGCGTGGTCTGCGTGTAAATCGGTGGGCGTGGCGATGATAATACCGTCCGCCGCCACATCGACGTCGTGCATATTGGCAAACCCAGCGACAGGAAACAACGCCCGCACGTCCGGGTTGGGATCAATCACCCCAACCAGATCAATCCCCGGATGCTCCTGCGCAAAGGCGATGTGACGACGCCCAATCAGCCCGCCACCAGCGACCAGTAGTCGCGTCACATCACGGCCCCGATCTGCCAAGGTACAAATTCGTAATCGCCAAGGCCCTGAGCCTCGGATTTCGACATCTCACCCGAGGCGACGCGCAGGATTTTTTCATAAATCTCGCGGCCTTTTTCCTCAAGCGTCACGCCGTTGCTCATCATGTCGCCGGCGTTCACATCCATGTCGCCAATCATCCGGTTGTACATCTCGGAATTGGTTGCGACCTTGATGGTTGGTGCCGGTTTTGAACCAAAGGCCGAGCCGCGCCCGGTGGTGAACACCACAACATTGCAGCCGCCCGCGATCTGCCCGGTGACCGAGGCCGGATCGTAGCCGGGGCTGTCCATAAAGGTGAAGCCTTTGGCGGTCACCGCCTCGGCGTATTTATAGACTCCGGTCAGCGGTGATGTGCCGCCCTTGGCCGCCGCGCCCAGTGATTTCTCAAGGATCGTGGTCAGCCCGCCCTTTTTGTTGCCGGGGCTTGGGTTGTTGTCCATGCTGCCTTTGTTGCGGGCGGTATAATCCTCCCACCAGCGGATCAGGCCAACCAGTTTATCGCCGGTTTTGCGGTCCACAGCACGCCGGGTCAACAAATGCTCGGCGCCATAAATCTCGGGTGTTTCCGCCAAAACGCCAGTGCCGCCTTGCGCCGCCAGCAGATCGCAGGCATAGCCCAGCGCCGGATTGGCGGTGATGCCCGACCACGCATCCGAGCCACCACATTGCAGCCCCACCATCAGGTCAGAC
Organism: Granulosicoccus sp.; assembly: GCA_047623555.1. Classification (GTDB taxonomy): domain Bacteria; phylum Pseudomonadota; class Alphaproteobacteria; order Rhodobacterales; family Rhodobacteraceae; genus NORP181. The sequence continues at coordinate 11,412 of JBLHMP010000043.1, read as the reverse complement.
ACCGGGCATTCAAAGCGCTTTGCCTGATTGGCAATCGGCAACATGGCGCGGACTTTCTCGATGCCCATGTCGATGGTTTTCTGTAATCCGGCGACCGATTGAATGTTCATGGTCTGAAACATCGGCCCGATTTTGATGCCCCATGCCTCGACCAGCCAATCAATCTGGTTCATCTCGCACCCTAGGCCCACCATCAGCACACCGGCGTTGTTGGGATGGCGCGCATAGCCCCACATTACCCGTTGCAAGGCCTCAAAACCTTCGCCGTCTCCGGCCATGCCACAACCGGTGCCATGCACAAACGCCGCCACACCATCGACGTTGGGATATTGCGCCAACTCTTCGGGACCAAACGCATCAGAAATGCGCCGCGCGGCGGTGGCGGAACAGTTTACCGAGGTCACCACAGCGATGTAATTGCGCGTGCCCACCCGACCGTTTTCGCGCCGATAGCCCATGAAGGTATCGGGTTTGGTCGCCGGGGCAACCGGGCGCATATCGGTTGAAAACTCGTATTCGGTTTCGGTGTTACGGAACGCGGTGTTGTGCGTGTGCACATGCGCACCGGCCGCTATATCCTCGGACGCGAGGCCGATGAATTGCGCGTATTTGCGCACCATTTCACCCTCGGCAATGGCGCGCACCGCAACCTTGTGGCCTGACGGGATCAGCGCGGTGGTGGCGATGCCTTCGACGTCGGCGCCCACTTCTAGCGCGCGGGTGGCGGTGACGACGTTGTCGTCTGGATCAAGGCGGATATAGTTTTTCATAATGTTCCTCTCAGGCACAGGCCGGAGCGTTGGAATCCCAACGGTGTAAGTCAATGTGGGGCTGTTTAGCAATCCGGCTACGCGCCGTTTCCCAATTACGTTTCCATGTTCGCCAATCGCCCAGTTCGCTGTCTGGTGTGGCCAGTGATCGCGCCACAAACTCCGGAAAATGTGCCCGCCCAGTGGGCTGCCCCGTCCGGTTATAACGCACATCAAACGACCAGCGAATACCCAGCGTCGCGTTGACCAGCGAAGCATGCGGCAACATCGGGTCCAGCACAAGAACACCGCCGGATTTAACCGGCAAAGGAATGGCGCGATCAAGATCCAGGTAACCATCGGCAATCGAGGTCTGCTTCATCGGGCAATGCGGCAACATGGAGTCATGCACGTTTGGCACCACCTGCAAACAACCGTTGTCGACCGTCGCGTCGGTCACCGCGATCCAGATCGTCACCATGTCGGTCGCGTCTGCCTCGGCGTGGGCGACGGCACGGTCCTGATGCCAGGCGGTTTGGCCCAGATGCGGGCGGGCCTCGTCCGAAAACAACGTATTAGCGGGCGGCTTGATGCGCACATGTTGGATCGGAGTCGAGGTGATTTCCGGCCCGATCAAATCAGCAACCAGATCAAGCAGACGTGGATTGGTCAGCATATCAAACACCGCCGGGCCAAAATGCATCGGCGTGTCTTCGGTGATCCTCTCGGCGGGCAGCGAGATGTCCATCGGTTGGAACCAGTCGCATTTCTGCGCATAGGAATGCGCCAGCTTTTGTACAAAATCCATGCCTTTGGGCGCTTGCGTTACCAAGCCTTTGGCAAACCAACCGTTGTATAAATCATCAAGAATACCGCCATATTCGCGGCGCACCGGGTCCAGGACGCTGGTCTGATCCAGAACATCCTCGACCACCAGATAACCGTTGCGCCAGTAGGATTCGATTTGGGCTGTGCTAAGCATGGCAATACTATCCGGGTTGTTGTCCTAGGGTAAATTACACGCGATGGCGACGAAAGAACAGCACGCTATGAACGCCCCAGATCGTCGTCGATATAGGTCTGGATGATGTCCTTGAATGAACTTTCCGACGTGAACCCCAAGGCCCGCGCCCGCGCACTGCTGAACGTCTGCGGCCAGTTTTTAACAATCGCCACCACTGCGGGGTCTTCTACCTGCTTGATCAGCGCCACAACATCGTTGCCCGCAATATCACGCAAGGCTTCGATCTGTTCGGCTACGGTGCAGGACACGCCGGGCATGTTCAGGCTCAGACGTCCGCCCAACACGCTGGTGTCCATTGCGGCAGCTTTGGCCAGAAATCCAACCGCGGATTTGGGCGAGGCATGGCTGTGACGCACGCTGTCCACCACCGGCAATATCGCCTCTTTACCATTCAACGGCTCGCGGATAATGCCCGAGAAAAACGACGAGGCGGCGGCGTTTGCCTTACCCGGACGCACACATATGGTGGGCAGGCGGATTGATACGCCATCAACAAAGCCTTTGCGGCTGAAATCGGCCAGCATCAATTCGCAAACGGCCTTTTGTGCGCCATATGACGTCAACGGAGCTGTCAGGAATTCGTCGCCAATTTCGTCCGGGAACGGCCCGCCGAACACTGCTATTGAGGATGAAAACACCACACGCGGGCGATAGGCGCCGCCGCTGGCCGTGTGCTCGGCGCGCAGGGCCTCAAGCAATGCCCAACCGGCAAACATGTTGACCTGCCAGCCTTTGTCAAAATCTTTCTCCGCCTCGCCCGACACAATTGCGGCCAGTTGAAACACAATATCCGGGCGGTTTGCAGCCAGGGCTGCTGCTGCACCCGGATCGGTCAGATTACCAGTGATTTGCTGGCCAGCCGCGCCATTTGGGAGAAATCCGACGTCATACAATGTCACGTCTGCGGGCTGACCATTCCAGCCATTATCCGCCAGATGATACGCCAGTTTCTGGCCAATCATGCCGCCGCCGCCAAGGATCAGGATTTTGGTCATAGTTTAGTCGTCCTTCATATCGTTGTGATCGCGCAGCTCCAGATAAAGCCCGGAATGGTCTTTGCCTGCGCCATCTAAATCTTCGCAAAACCGGGCAAACCGGTCGCGGATGTGTTGTGATACCGGCAAGGAAAGCCCCAGAGTTGTGGATTCTTCAAGAAGATTATCCAGATCCTTGAGTTGCAACCGGGAAATTCCACCAGGTGAAAAATTGCGCGTTGTCATGCGAGGGCCGTGTTGTTGCAGGATGATACTGTCGGCAAACCCACCCTTTAACGCATCGCGCACCGCCGCTGGATCAGCGCCGCCTTCCTCAAGCAGCAACATCGCCTCGGCCACCGCCCCAATGGTCACCGCCACAATCCCCTGATTGGCCAGTTTTGCCAATTGCCCCGATCCTGACGGGCCAACATGCACCGCGCGGCCCATCGGCTCAAACACCGATTTCGCCGCCCCAAACACCGCAACATCACCGCCAACCATGATGGCCAATGACCCGGCTTCGGCGCCTTTGGTGCCGCCAGACACCGGCGCATCCAGATGCCGCACCCCAAAGGTTTCAAGGTGATCCCGTTGCGCGCGGGCCTCTTTTGGTTTGACCGAACTCATCTCTAGCCAGATCGTGCCCTCGCCCAACGCATCGGTAATATCCTTGTCCGCGACGATCACCGCGGTGGCGGAGCCGTCGCTTAGCATGCTTAGGACGTAATGCGCCCCTCTCGCCGCCTCTTGTGGCGAGGCACAGACGATTGCGCCGTCTTTGGCCAAAGCCTCGGCCTTGGCCGGACTGCGGTTCCAGACGCGCAGCCGGAACCCAGCGCGCAACAGATTTTGCGCCATAGGCGCACCCATCAGACCAGTGCCAAGCACCGCAATTGTTGGTTTGGTCATGTCGCTCCTCCCTAAACTTCATGAAATCTTAGATTTTTCTTGCTTATCTGGTTGCTAGATTGACGCCGTCATACCGCCATCAACGTACAATGTATGCCCATTTACAAAGGACGATCCAGACCCCGCCAAAAATACCGCCGCGCCGACAAGTTCTTCAACATTGCCCCAGCGCCCCGCAGGTGTGCGTTTCTGCAGCCATTCGGTGAAATCCGGATCATCGACCAATGCCTGATTAAGCGGCGTCGCAAAATACCCCGGAGCAATGGCATTGATCTGCATGCCGTATTGCGCCCAATCCGTCGCCATGCCTTTGGTTAGATTACGGATCGCGCCTTTGGTCGCCGTATAGGGCGCAATGCCCGGGCGGGCCAATTCGGCCTGCACCGAGGCGATATTGATGATCTTGCCCCCCTTGCGCGTGATCATATGTTTGGCAACGGCTTTGCCGACCAGAAACGCGCTGGTGATGTTGGTGCGCAGCAGCAGATCCCATTTGTCCTCGGGAAAATCTTCGAGAGGGGCGCGAAACTGCATTCCGGCGTTGTTGATCAGAATATCTATCGGCCCGATCTTATCCTCGATCTGCGCCACCCCCGCCGCCACGGCTGCACCATCGGTCACGTCAAACGCCTGGGTATGAACCTCATAGCCTTTGGCGCGCAGGGTCGAGGCGCTATCCGCAAGCCGGTCGACATTGCGGGCGTTCATCACGACCTCGGCCCCGTATTCCGCCAATCCTTCGGCCAATGCCCGCCCGATCCCAAGGCTCGAGCCGGTGATCAGCGCGCGTTTGCCACTGAGATCAAATAATCCACGTTTTGTCATTTTTGCACTGCCCTGTTACTTGTATATCTGCCCGGACAGTAGTCTGGTATTTCACAACGCTTTGGAATAGGCCAAAGAAACATTGCGCCAAAAAGTGGTGCGATATGGGGGGAATATGAAGGCCATTGTCATACATACAGCCAAAGATTTGCGCGTTGAAACCCGTGTGCCTGACGCCGTTGGGCCGGGGCAAGTTCGCGTTCGAATTGAGGCCGGGGGCATCTGCGGGTCAGACCTGCATTACTACCTTCACGGCGGGTTCGGAGCGATCCGTCTGCGGGAACCAATGATCCTGGGACATGAGATCGCCGGAACGGTTATTGAAGCCCCCGAAGGGCCGTTAGAGGTCGGAGATAAGGTAGCGGTATCGCCCAGCCGACCCTGCCATAAATGCCTGTACTGCAACGAAAATATATTCAACCAATGCCTGAATATGCGATTTTATGGCAGCGCTATGCCGATGCCGCATATTCAGGGTGCATTCTGCGAAGAACTGGTGGCCGACGCCACGCAATGCCACCTGATTTCACCCGAAATACCGGTGGAAATAGCAGCGTTTTGCGAACCGCTTTCGGTGGTTCTACATGGCTTTAGTCGCGCCGGCTCTGTGGCCGGAAAACGGGTGTTGGTCACCGGATGTGGACCGATTGGGGCATTGTGTGTTTTGGTGGCACGCGCCAAAGGTGCCACAGAAGTTGTTGTCACCGATGTGATCGACAATGTTCTGAATATTGCCCAAAAAACAGGCGCAGATCAGGCGATCAACGTTTTAGCCAACCCGGACTGGACCAACCGATTCAGCGCCGATAAGGGTCATTTCGACGTGATGTTTGAGGCGTCAGGCAATCAATCCGCTGTTTGTGCCGGCCTGACAGTACTGCGCCCACGCGCCACATTGGTGCAGTTGGGGTTGGGTGGCGATGTGACCATTCCGCAAAACACCATCGTCGCCAAAGAGATCGAAATACGCGGCGCCTTCCGCTTTCACGAAGAATTCGCCGAGGCAGTGGACATGGTGAACGCCAACGCCCTGAACCTCGCTCCGCTGCTAACTAAACGCTTTGCCATAGCAGATGCGGTCGCCGCATTTGAGCTGGCGGCAGATCGTAATCACGCCATGAAAGTACAACTGGATTTCACAAAATGAGCACTCAGAGACTAGCCGGAAAACGCGCCCTAATCACGGCTGCTGGTCAGGGCATTGGCCGCGCCGCGGCCCTTGCCATGGCCCGCGAAGGTGCGCATGTATTTGCCACCGATGTCAGCGTCAAGGCGCTGGAATCGCTTCAGGATGAGGCATCCGGTACGCTGGAAACCTATGTCATGGATGTGCTGTCAGAGCAGTCGGTGAACGAAGGCGTGGCGCGGGCAGACCCTGATGTTTTGTTCAACTGTGCCGGGATCGTGCACAGTGGCTCAATTTTGGAAGCAACCGAAAACGATCTGGATTTCGCGCTGGATCTGAACGTCAAATCCAGTTTCCGCGCCATTCGCGCCGCCCTGCCCGGCATGATAAAACGCGGCGCGGGGTCGATCATCAACATGTCGTCGGTCTGCTCGTCCGTGGTCAGCGCGCCCAACCGGTTTATCTATGGCACGTCCAAGGCGGCGGTGATCGGATTGACCAAATCGGTGGCGATTGAATATGTCAAACAGGGCATCCGCTGTAACGCGATATGCCCCGGCACGGTGGACAGCCCGTCGCTGCACGAACGCCTGCACGCCACCGGCGATTACGAGGCTGCGATGGCGGCGTTCGTAGCCCGCCAACCAATGGGACGCATCGCAACAGCCGAGGAAATCGCGGCGTTAGTGGTGTATTTGGGTTCAGATGAGAGCGGCTTTACCACCGCTCAGGCACATGTAATTGATGGCGGATGGTCCGGCTAACACTATGCAATTAAAGGGAATAAATAGATGAAACTAGTAAGATTTGGTGAACCTGGCGCCGAGAAACCCGGCCTGATTGATGCGAGCGGCGTGTTGCGTGATCTGTCCGCAGAAGTCGGCGATATCAACGGCGATATGCTAAGCGAAGCGAGCCTTGATCGGCTGCGCGCATTGGACACCGCGACCCTGCCAGCGGTTGACGGATCGCCGCGCCTTGGGTCCTGTACCAACAACATTGGCAAATTTCTGTGCATCGGTCTGAACTATTCTGACCATGCCGCAGAATCCAACCTGCCGATTCCGGAACATCCCATCCTGTTCTTCAAAGCCACCTCAGCTGTGGTTGGCCCGAACGACGATATTTACCGGCCACGCAATTCATCGACGATGGATTGGGAGGTTGAGCTCGGCTTTGTCATCGGCAAAGCGGCGAAATATGTCTCCGAAGAGGACGCGTTGGATTATGTCGCCGGATATTGCGTTATCAACGATGTCTCCGAGCGTGATTTTCAGATGAAATTGTCGGGTCAGTGGACCAAGGGCAAATCCTGCGACACCTTTGGGCCAACCGGACCCTGGCTGGTGACGCGCGACGAAATCCCCGACCCACAGGCGCTTGATATGTGGCTGGATGTGAATGGCGAACGGCGTCAGACTGGCAACACCAAAACGATGATTTTCACCGTGGCGCAGATCGTGTCGCACCTGTCGCAGCTGATGACGTTGCATCCGGGCGATGTAATTTCAACAGGCACACCTCCGGGCGTTGGCATGGGGATCAAACCGAATCCTGTGTATCTTGAGCCGGGCGACCGGGTTGATCTGTGGATCGAGGGGCTTGGCACCCAATCGCAGCTTGTAAAGCAAGACAGTTAAGGGGGCGATAATATGAAACCCAACCTGCTAATGATTGGCAATGGGACCGACCGGATGATGGCCCGTCTGAACGCCGATTTCACCCCGCATCTGCTGGGTGAAATTGACGATCTTGCGGCTTTTCTGGCGAAAACCGGACCGTCGGTTGAATATGTGATGACCAACGGCCATGCCGGGCTACGTGCTGATATCATGGACAATTTACCCAATCTCAAGGTGATTTCCAGCTATGGCGTTGGGTATGACGCCATAGATACAGACGCCTGTGCGGCGCGCGGGATTGTGGTGACACATACGCCCGGTGTGCTCAATGATGAGGTCGCCAATACCGCGATCATGTTGTGGCTGGCGGCCAGTCGGCGGCTGGTGCAAGCCGACAATTACCTGCGCGCGGGGCGTTGGCTGGCCGAAGGGGCCTATCCGCTGACCCGGTCAGTACAGGATCGCACGGTTGGCATTCTGGGGCTTGGCCGGATTGGTCAGGCGATTGCCGATCGGTTGGGGGTTTTCAACGCCACCATCGTTTATCATTCGCGGACCAAAAAGGATATCGCGTATCGGTATTATGATGACCTGACGGCGATGGCTGCGGATTGTGACGTGCTGATCTGCATCACCCCCGGCGGTGAAGAAACCCGTGGGATTGTGAATACCGAAGTGATGAATGCACTGGGATCAGAGGGTATTTTGATCAACGTCGCACGCGGATCTGTCGTGGACGAACCAGCGATGGTATCGGCGTTACAGGACGGGCGTTTGGGCGGTGCCGGGCTGGACGTGTTTGACAAGGAACCTGTTGTTCCTGAGGCCTTATTTGCCATGGATAATGTGGTGTTACAGCCGCATGTGGCCAGCGGCACAGTTGAGACGCGACAAGCGATGGGTGATCTGACCTGTGACAATCTTATTCAGTTCAAGACGGATGGAACCACAGTCTCTGCTGTACCGGAGTGCGCGCATCTATAGCCGTTATCTTTGAAGGAAAAACGATTACAGCCGCCGGTATCTGATGATACCGGCGGCTTTTTGCTATTTACCAGCGTCCAGAAATTCATGCATCCGGCCCAATGCACGGCGGATGTTTTCTTCGCTGTTGGCATAGCTGATGCGGATATAGCCCTCGCCCAGAATACCAAAATCCGGGCCACCAATTGTGGCGACGCCGGTTTTGTCGAGCAGGTCCGTGGCCAGTGTTTTGGCCTTCCATCTAGTGTCTTTGATATTGGGGAACGCGTAAAACGCGCCCTTTGGCACCACGCAACTGACCCCCGGCATGGCATTGAGCAGGTCAACCACCACGCGGCGGCGTGTATCAAAAGCGGTCAGCATTTCGCCCACCGCGTCCTGTGGGCCGGTCAGCGCCGCAAGGGCCGCGTATTGTGACGGGGTATTGACGCAGGACCAGGCGTTTACCGCCAGTTTCCGCGCCTTGTCATAGATGGCGTCCGGCCAGACCGAATAGCCCATGCGCCAGCCGGTCATGGCATAGGTCTTGGACCAGCCATTTAGCAGGATCAGCCGATCGCGGATTTCCGGGTAAGACAGAAGTGTGACGTGCTTTTCTCCGTCATAGAGCATCTGGTCATAGATTTCGTCGGACAAAATGGCGACATCCGGGTGCGCCGCGAGGCCGGCCACCAGCTGGTCGATTTCGGCCTTTGGGGTGACACCGCCGCAGGGGTTTGCCGGGGAATTCAGGATCAGCAGGCGGGTTTTATCGGTGATCAGCGCCAGGGTTTCGTCGGCTGAGACAGCAAAGCCCTTTTCCTCGCGGATCGGGATCGGGACCGGCGTGGCTCCGGTGAATTCAATCATTGAACGATAGATCGGAAAGCCGGGATCGGGGTACATTATTTCAACGCCGGGTTGCCCGAACATCAAGATCGCCGTGAACATGGTGACCTTGCCCCCGGGCACAACCAGCACGTTATCGGGATTGACCTCTTCGCCAAAACGACGCTGCAGATCGGCTGATACCGCCTCGCGCAGCTCAACGATGCCGTTGGCGGCGGTATAGCCGTGATGGCCATCACGTAGCGCTTTGACAGCGGCCTCAACAATATGCGGTGGAGTTGGGAAATCAGGCTGGCCGATGCCAAGGTTGATGACATCTATCCCCTGCGCCGCCAAGGCGTTGGCACGGGCCAGGACGGCAAAGGCGTTTTCTTCGCCGATCCGGTCAAAGTTATCAACGGTTTTCATGGACGGGGTTCCTTGTTGGCCGGTTAGAAATAGAGATTTCAAGCCTCCGGCGGGGATATTTTTGGAAAATGGAAAGCGAAAGAGCTAGTATGTGGCGCGGCCACCTGACAGGTCAAAAACAGCGCCGGTTGAGAATGAGTTTTCTTGGCTGACCAGCCAGACAATCATGTTTGACGCCTCATCGACCTCAAGAAACCGGGCACGGGGGATTTTTGATAGCATATAGTCGATGTGTTCCTGTTTCATCTGATCAAAAATCGGCGTACGGGCGGCGGCGGGGGTGACGCAATTGACGGCAATGTCCTGTCCGGCCAGTTCTTTGCCAAGTGATTTGGTAAAGCCAATGACCCCAGCCTTTGAGGCGGAATAGGCGCAGGCGTTGGGGTTGCCCTCTTTGCCCGCGATTGAGGCGATGTTGAGGATACGGCCATAGCCACGCGCGCGCATGCCAGCAATGACGGCTTTGTTGACGTGATAGGTGCCAGTTAGGTTAATGGCGATGATCTGGGCCCAATCGGCGTTGTCATAGTCCTGCACCGTGGCGTTTGGTCCGGCAATTCCGGCGCTGTTTACCAAGATGTCGATACCGCCAAGCGCGGTTTCTGTTGCTGCGGTCGCGCGGGTCACCTGATCCCAGTCAGAGACATCGCAGGTCACGGCACAGGCCTGATCTCCAACGCCGTGGGCGGCAATCGAGGCCTGATTTTGGTCGCTGTTCATGTCCCAACTGGCGACACGTGCGCCTGAGGCCAACAGACGTTGGACCACGGCCAGCCCGATACCTTGGGCTCCGCCGGTCACAACAGCGGTTTTGCCTGAAAAATCATAGGTGTTCATCACAGTTCTCCGGTGTTTAGGTGCGATGGGCACGGTTGCATCAAAGCGCGCGGGCTGCAATCCTTTGGTTGAATGAGACGACAATTGATCGTCTGATCACTGGCGGGTCGATGTCATCCGATAAGGCAATCGTAGAATCGAACCCAAGGGAGCTGTTCGGTTTTGATGTTCGCCCGGCAACGTTGAATGGTCTTGGTAATTTCGCCTTTATTTTACCAAATGAAACACGCGCAATTCTGGTTGGCGTCAAATATGGGGAGCAAAAGGCTGGGCCTTGCGACAAATCCTATTATTTTGCCGAGGTTGCGAACACCTTATTCAATGACTAGGAACACCTTGGCTGATTGCATCTGCCTGACGTTGACCTGGACCTGTCCCGCTTTCGTGCCGCGCCAAGTGCTCGTTTAAGCCACCTTCCGTTCAAAAGAGACTGGGCTTTTCCAGCCCAATGTTGAGCGGTGTGTCTCCCATGTATCGCGCCAGATCAATTCCGCCTTGATGGTTTTGAAGAACGTCTCCACCGCTGCATTATCATAGCAATTTCCTTTGCCGCTCATGCATGAGAGGGGGAAGCTTTGAACCCGTGTTGCCGCAAGGTTTTCTGATAGTCGTGAGAACAGTATTGGCTGCCATGATCCGTGTGATGAATGCAGCCTTGAAGCGGTGATCCGACCGCTGCCTACGGTTGGCAGGACGGCTTCGGAATGCCCGCAAACCACGCGGACTGTCATCCATGACATGGCACATACGGCCAATGAAAATACAGATAGGTGTTCTTCCACTCTCATGCATTTTCAATGCACTGCCGGGCAGTGAATGAACCTAAACCTCACAATTTTTGGTTCGCGAAGATCCCTCTCGGTGAATATTCCATTGACCTGCCGGTCGACGCACCGTGGTTTTTTAAAGGTTTCCTTTTCCTCCATCAGGATACCGTTCTCACGCCGAAGCCGATCATTCTCATGAGCGAGGCCTAAACCCTCTTCCGACACCACGTCAATATCTCGGTGCGCAGTGATCTATTTGTTCAGCGTCGATCCCGACACCCAGATCATCAGCGATCTGCTTACGCGTTAGACCACAGGTCAGTGCAATACCCACCGCGTCTTTGCCGAATTCATCC
>JBLHMP010000042.1:0-32058 GCA_047623555.1 Granulosicoccus sp. | reverse complement strand
GACTTTGGTGGCGATTTCAAAACCGAAGCCATCTACCGCGATCCCGAAGTCCAGTGCCTGATTGATTCAGGCGGCTTGCAAGAGTGCTTTGACGAACCCGACGCCATCATCAAGGCCATTGATGATGGAACATTTGACACCCACACCAAAGGTTTTGAAAAAGGCTGGGCGATCTGGCCGCTGATCCCCTATTCGTTCAACACTACTGTGGATCGGCCCGGGGCCGCGCCACTGGCGCCAAATGCACAAAACTGGCTCGGGACCGATGACACCAAGCGCGATGTTCTGGCGCGGGTGATCTATGGGTTTCGATTGTCGATTTTGTTTACGCTGATGGTCACAGGCGTGACGAGCCTGTTTGGCATTTTGGCCGGGGCTGTGCAGGGGTATTATGGCGGTTGGCTGGATCTGGTGTTCCAACGCGTCATCGAAATTTGGGGGGCGACGCCGTCGCTTTATGTCATCATCATCATGTTTGCCATTCTGGGCCGAAGTTTCTGGCTGTTGGTGTTCCTGATGGTGCTGTTTGGCTGGACGTCTTTGGTGGGCGTGGTGCGCGCCGAATTCCTGCGTGCCCGTAACCTTGAATACGTGCGCGCAGCCAAGGCGCTGGGGGTTGGCAATATGACCATCATGTTCCGCCATATGCTGCCCAATGCGATGGTTGCGACGCTGACTATGCTGCCGTTTATCGTCACCGGCACCATCGGCGGTCTGGCCTCGCTTGATTTTCTCGGCTTTGGTCTGCCGTCCTCGTCACCGTCGCTGGGCGAACTAACCCTGCAAGCCAAACAAAACCTGCAGGCCCCTTGGCTGGCGTTCACCGCGTTCTTTACCTTTGCCATCATGCTGTCGCTGCTGGTGTTCATATTTGAGGGCATCCGCGACGCCTTTGACCCCAGAAAGACCTTTTCATGAGCGCGTTATTGCAAGTCGATAACCTATCGGTTTCTTTCCGTCAGGACGGCAATGTCACACGTGCGGTGCGTGGTGTTTCGTTCACCGTGGACCGGGGCGAAACCGTGGCTTTGGTTGGGGAATCCGGCTCTGGCAAATCGGTCACGGCGCTTAGTACTGTGTCGTTGCTGGGCGACAGCGCAATTATCGAAGGCTCTGTCACCTATGACGGCCAGCAGATGATCGGCGCCGATGCCAAGCTGCTGCACAAGGTGCGCGGCAATGACATCAGTTTCATCTTTCAGGAACCGATGACCTCGCTTAACCCGCTGCATACTATCGAAAAACAGCTGACTGAATCGCTAGCCTTGCATCAGGGGCTGGTGGGTGCTGCGGCGATGACGCGGATACTCGAGTTGCTGACCAAAGTGGGCATTCGTGACCCCGAAACCCGGCTGGACGCCTATCCACACCAATTGTCCGGTGGCCAACGCCAACGGGTGATGATCGCGATGGCGCTGGCGAATAAACCGGATGTTTTGATCGCAGATGAGCCAACCACAGCGTTGGATGTGACCATTCAGGCGCAGATTCTCGATTTGCTGGCCGATCTGAAAAAGACCGAAGACATGGGGCTGTTGTTCATCACCCATGATCTGGCGATCGTGCGACGTGTCGCCGACAAGGTCTGTGTGATGAAAGACGGTGAAATCGTTGAATCCGGCCCCACGGCCGAGATTTTCGCCAATCCGCAACATCCCTATACGCAAAAGCTACTGGCGGCAGAACCATCAGGGCATCCTGATCCTGTTGATCCCGAGGCCCAAGAGGCGGTGCGCACCGAAAACCTGAAAATCTGGTTTCCGATCCAGCGCGGGCTTATGAAACGCACGGTTGGCTATGTAAAAGCGGTCAACGACGCATCGATTTCGGTGCGTCAGGGCGAAACGCTGGGCATTGTCGGCGAGAGTGGCTCGGGCAAAACAACGCTGGCGCTGGCTATCATGCGGTTGATCGGCTCTGAGGGCGGCATCGTGTTTCAGGGCCAGGACATTCGCAAATGGTCGAATCGGCAGTTACGACATCTGCGCAAAGACATGCAGATCGTGTTTCAGGACCCGTTTGGGTCGCTGTCACCGCGCATGACCTGCGAGCAGATCATTGGCGAAGGCCTGAGCATCCACAAGGTCGACCCAACCCGTGCGCCGCGTGAATTGGTGGCCGAGGCGATGACCGAAACCGGCCTTGATCCGGCGTGGATGGATCGTTATCCGCACGAATTTTCCGGTGGTCAGCGTCAGCGGATTGCGATTGCCCGGGCGATGGTGCTGCGGCCCCGGTTGCTGGTGCTGGATGAACCAACATCGGCGCTTGATATGACGGTTCAGGTGCAGATCGTCGATTTGCTGCGCGATTTACAGCGCAAATATGGGCTGGCCTATTTGTTCATCAGCCATGATCTGAGAGTCGTGCGCGCCATGTCGCACAAGATGATTGTTATGAAGCAGGGCGATGTGGTTGAATACGGTCAGGCGCAGGACCTGTTTGAGAATCCGCAACATGAGTACACCAAAACCCTGCTGGCCGCATTACAGTAGGGTGGGTGAAAACCCACGTGCCTTGTTAGTCAGGTAACCTGTCAAACTGCGGAACGTTTTCGCGGATCTCGTGAAATGGCCGGATATCGGCGGTGTTGATCGCCATTTGCGACGTCCCAAACAGTGTCGGATCATCCAGCGTGCCAACTTTGATCACCACATCGTCCTTGCCCGGCCGACGGGTCAGGATATGGGTGCCGCAGGCCGCACAGAAATCACGCGTCCGGGCGTTTTTGACATCGGGATGGCTGAACTGCCTGGCCGCCCCGTGCAGGTATTGAAATCCATCCCGGGGCATCAGAATGAAATAATTCGCACCGCCACCGGAAAATACCTGACAGGCGTTGCAATGGCACTGGGCCCGCAAAATAGGCTCGCCAATTGATTGGTATCGCAACGCGCCGCAATAACATCCGCCGCTTAGTTTCATCTGGTTGCTCCTTTTGGCATTCCCATGAAACCTAGCTGTGATTGTGCGGTTTGTCGCGTTTGTTGTGTGCTCCGTTCAGATCGCGGAACTGTGGCCATGCACGTTGACATCATAGGCATCAAAACAGCGGGCGATCATGCGGGCCAACGACCTTGCGTCGGGCGGTATGAATAACCCCTCATCGGTGATCGACAATATCCCGGGAAAGGCGCGGTTTGCCTCGTCAAAAAGGTCGTCCAGCAGGCCTGTCTGAGGGTCGAAACGGTCAATGATCTTGGCTCGGTCAATGCGAAAATCGCACATCAACGACTCGATCAACCGCGCTCGCATTTTGTCAGTACCACTGAACACATGCCCGCGTGACGTTGAAAACCTGCCGTCGCGAATGGCTTTGGTGTGGGCAGATGTTGCCGGGGCATTCTGTGCATAGCCTTGCGGAAAACGCGATATCGACGAGGCGCCAATACCAATCAACACATCCGAGGAATCATCGGTATAGCCTTGGAAATTACGCCGCATGTTGCCGGCGTCGCGGGCTTTGGTCAGCCCGTCATCGGCGGTGGCAAAATGATCAATACCGATTTCAGCATAACCATCCCAAAGGAACAGTTTCCGCGCTGTTTCATAAAGCTCTAGGCGCTCTTGCGGGTTTGGCAACGCGTCAGCTGGAATCATGGTTTGCCGCCGGGCGATCCACGGCACATGTGCATAGCCATACAGCGCCACACGATCCGGGTTGAGCGACAGTAGTTTTTCCACGCTTTCGGTCATCCGGGCGCGGGTTTGGTGTGGCAGGCCAAACAGGATATCGGCGTTCACGCTGGCAATGCCACGGGCGCGAATCATGTCGACCGCATCACGAGTGAGTTCATAGCTTTGTATCCGGCCAATGGCCTGCTGGATTTCAGGATCAAAATCCTGCACGCCGATTGAGGCGCGTGTCAGGCCAGCCGCTGCTAAGGCATCCAGGCGCGCTTCGTCGATCTCGTTTGGATCAATCTCAGCCGAAAATTCGGCGTTTTCAGCAAACGGCGCAACGTCGGCAATGGTTCCAGCCAGATCGGTCATCATTGATGGGCTAAGCAGCGTTGGCGTGCCGCCGCCCCAATGCAGCCGTGACAGTTTTACTCTGTCCGGCAGGTGTTCACGCAACAAGGCAAGCTCGCTGCGCAAGGTTTCAAGATAGGCCAGCACCGGCGCGTCGCTTTGGGTGCCTTGGGTGCGACAGGCGCAGAACCAACATAGGCGGCGACAAAACGGCACGTGGATATACAGCGAAATAGAACTGCCGGGCGTGATCGCGCCAATCCAGTTGCTGAAGGTATCTGCGCCGAAATCAGATTTGAAATGGGGGGCAGTCGGATAGCTGGTATAGCGCGGCACTTTGGCATCAAATAATCCAAGTTGCGCCAATTGAGATTTCTGTATCATCCGGGTAGAATAGACGCCATTGCCGTATCACCACATTGACGTGGATCAATAGGGGCGCCTGGATGACCGAATCTACACATAAATTTTCACCGGATTGTCTTGCGTGTCCAATTCGCCACCGCGCTGTCTGCGCCAGATGTGATGCGGACGAGCTCGCCCAGCTTGATCAGGTCAAATATTACCGCAGTTATCAGGCCGGTCAGACCGTTGTTTGGGCCGGAGACCGGATGGAATTTGTCGGCTCGGTTGTGTCCGGTGTTGCGACACTGACCCAGACAATGGAGGACGGGCGCACGCAGATGGTGGGCCTGTTGTTGCCGTCGGACTTTATCGGGCGCCCTGACCGGGCCACTGCGGCCTATGATGTGGTTGCGACGACCGACATTGTCATGTGCTGTTTCCGCAAAAAACCGTTTGAACAGCTGATTGGTGAAATGCCACATATCGCCCATCGCCTGCTGGAAATGACGCTGGACGAGTTGGACGCGGCACGCGAATGGATGCTGGTATTGGGTCGCAAAACCGCGCGCGAAAAAATCGCCAGCCTGTTGGTGATTTTGGCCCGGCGCGGCAAACACCCTGATCACAAAGACGGCGCGGCGGTTGTGTTTGACCTGCCGCTGACCCGCGAAGCAATGGCTGACTATCTTGGCCTGACGCTGGAAACTGTCAGTCGCCAGGTTTCGGCGCTGAAAAAGGACGGCGTCATTGTGCTGAAAGGCAAACGGAACGTCACAGTTCCGGACATGGATCGTCTGATGCAAGAAGCCGGTGATGACAGCGATGGCGGATATCTGAACTGAGCCATCGCGTCGGGTACGCAAATTGCGTACCCTCAGGATTGTGCTCTTAATGCGCCCAAAAGTTAGTGCGCCATGAACACCGGCACTTTGGCTTGCTCCAGCATGTTGCGGGTGGCCCCACCCAGAATGGCCTCGCGGAACCGCGAATGGCCGTAGGCGCCCATCACGATCATATCTGAATTGGTATCAACCGCATTGCGGTTCAACACATCAGACACCCGCGTCATGGTTTTGCTCAGCACGTCGATTTCGCACTGCACGCCGTGACGTGACAACATTTGCGACAACATGCCGCCGGGGTCGGACCGGTCCGGCCCGTGGGTGGGCGGATCAATGACGACAATGCGCACAAGGCCAGCCTGCTGCAGAAACGGCAAAGCGTGACGGATGGCGGTCATTGCCTCAACGCTTTCGTTCCAGGCAACTAGGATGGATTTGGGCTGGCTCATCGGCTCCCAGTCGTCCGGGATGACCAAAATCGGCGCGTGACCTTCGAACATCGCAGACTCGACAATCGGTTCGGCCTCGGCGCCGCGGTCTTTACCGTAGGGGCGTGGCAGCACCACAAGGTCTGCAAACCGTGCCCGATGGGCCACATGGCGACCAACATCAGCGATTTGTGCGATGCCGTCTTCGGCAGACCAACGGACGCCGGATTTACCAAGAACGTCATTGGCATAGGCTAGCGTCTCGGCGGCCTCGTCTTGGGCGCGTGTCATGGTTTCTTGCAGGATCATCGCATTGGCGCCTGCGTAATAATATCTGGTCTGGGTACGGTCAACGCCCAGGCACAGGGCCTCGGCATGGGCGTCCAGCGATGTTGCCAGAGCAATGGTCTGGGCAAGCGCGGTTTCACCGGATTCGGGATTTGTCATAACTGTCAGAAGTGTTTTGAAAGCCATTTGGACCTCGTGCGAACTCTATGTAGGATGAGCGGGACAGGTGGATACTGTGTAACTGCCCTGCATGCCTTTCACAAAAAACGATGGAGTGTCTTGATGCAGATCAAGGAAGCCGTTGAATTCCTTGTGCATCTAGACGCAAAACCAGCCCGACAATCATAGACAGAGATTTGTTCGGGGCAAGGCAAGGGGACTAAAAAATGTCGAATTATATCAAGCTTATAGTGCTTGGTTTGGTGATGCTAATCGCGATGATCGGAATCAACTATGCGCGTGATATCGCGTATCAGGTTCACGCGATTATCATATTGTTGACGGCAGGGGGCCTTTTTATATGGGTTCTGCGCCACACAGATGAGCCAAAATCAACCGTCAATTTACAAAACGAGTATATGGATGGTGTGGTCAGGGCAGGGGTAATTGCCACTGCGTTGTGGGGAGTCGTTGGCTTTCTCGTTGGGGTTATCATCGCCTTTCAACTGGCCTTTCCATCGTTGAATTTCGAATGGACACAGGGTCTTGGAAACTTCGGCAGATTACGGCCGCTGCATACGTCAGCGGTAATTTTTGCGTTTTGTGGCAATGCCCTGATCGCAACATCGTTTTATGTGGTGCAACGGACCTGTGCGGCCCGGCTTTGGGGCGGCAATCTGGCGTGGTTCGTGTTCTGGGGCTATCAGCTGTTCATCGTGCTGGCCGCCACGGGTTATGTGCTGGGCGCAACCCAGTCCAAAGAATACGCTGAACCAGAATGGCATGTCGACATCTGGCTGACCATCGTTTGGTTGTGCTATCTGGCGGTGTTCCTGGGTACTCTAGTCAAACGCAAAGAGCCGCATATTTATGTGGCCAACTGGTTCTATCTGTCTTTCATCGTCACCGTGGCCATGCTGCATGTCGTCAACAACCTGTCTATCCCGATCTCGATCTGGGGCTCTGCCTCGGTTCAGGTGTTTTCGGGTGTGCAGGATGCGATGGTGCAATGGTGGTACGGCCACAACGCTGTGGGCTTTTTCCTGACCGCTGGTTTCCTGGGGATGATGTACTATTTCGTACCCAAACAGGCGGAACGTCCGATCTATAGCTATAAGCTGTCGATCATCCACTTTTGGGCGCTGATATTTCTTTATATCTGGGCGGGACCACACCATTTGCATTACACCGCGTTGCCAGACTGGGCCACGACCCTTGGCATGGTGTTCTCGATTGTTCTGTGGATGCCCAGCTGGGGTGGCATGATCAACGGCCTGATGACGTTGTCAGGTGCGTGGGATAAACTGCGGACCGATCCGGTTATCCGGATGATGGTTCTGTCCATCGGCTTTTACGGCATGTCCACATTTGAAGGTCCGATGATGTCGATCCGCGCGGTGAATTCGCTGAGCCACTATACCGACTGGACCATTGGCCACGTACATTCCGGCGCTTTGGGTTGGAACGGTATGATCACGTTTGGGGCGCTTTATTATCTGGTGCCTGTGCTGTGGAAACGCGAACGTCTGTATTCGCTTAGCCTGGTGAGCTGGCATTTCTGGCTCGCCACTATTGGCATCGTTCTTTACGCGTCGTCGATGTGGGTGACCGGTATCATGGAAGGCCTGATGTGGCGCGAAGTGGATGCCAATGGCTTCCTGGTGAACTCGTTCGCTGACACCGTGGCTGCCAAGTTGCCGATGAATGTGGTGCGCGGTTTGGGTGGGGTTATGTTCCTCACTGGCGGTATCATCATGTGCTACAACCTGTGGATGACTGTCCGGGCAGCGCCGGCCAAAGAAGCCAGCCTCGCCACCGCAGTTCCAGCTGAATAAGGAGGACAAAACATGAGCTTTCTAGACAAACATAAGATCATTGAAACCAATGCCTCTATCCTGCTGGTCCTTAGCTTTCTGGTGGTAAGCATCGGTGGCTTGGTTCAGATCGTGCCTCTGTTCTATCTTGATAACACGATTGAAAAGGTCGAGGGGATGCGTCCCTATTCGCCCTTGGAGTTGACCGGGCGGGCGATCTATGTCCGCGAGGGTTGTTATCTGTGCCATAGCCAGATGATCCGGCCAATGCGCGACGAAGTAGAACGCTATGGTCACTACTCGCTGGCGGCGGAATCGATGTATGACCATCCGTTTCAGTGGGGATCAAAACGCACCGGGCCAGATTTGGCCCGGGTTGGTGGCCGTTATTCGGATGACTGGCATGCGGACCATTTGCGCAACCCTCAGTCGGTTGTTCCTGAATCGGTGATGCCGAAATATGGCTTCCTTGAGAACAAATTGATCACGGCCAAATACACGCAGGATCTGATTGAAACGCACCGCTTTGTTGGTGTGCCGTATGATGACGCAATGGTTGAAAACGCCGCTGCCGACTTTGATGCGCAGGCCGATCCGGACAGCGACTATGACGATATGCTGGAACGTTATCCGGGGGCGCAGGTGCGCAACTTTGATGGCAAGCCGGGCATATCGGAGGCCGATGCGCTGATCGCTTATCTGCAAATGCTGGGGACACTGGTTGATTTTTCGACCTTCACCCCAGATGCAAGCCGCTAGGGGGAACTGATGGAAGAATATTCAATCCTTCGCCAATTTGCTGACAGTTGGATGTTGCTGTTGCTGTTCGGGTTCTTTGTCGGGGTCATCTTTTGGGTGTTCCGGCCGGGCAGCAAAAAACAGTACGAAGACACTGCGAATATCCCGTTCCGGAATGACGAGGCACCAATTCGGGACGAACCAGATGACACTCCTGCCAAATCCAATGAGGATCAGCCATGAGCAAGATACCCCCAAAGCAAAAGGGCGATCCGGAAACCACTGGCCACAGCTGGGACGGCATCGAGGAATTCAACAATCCGCTGCCACGCTGGTGGCTGTGGACGCTGTATGCCTGCATCGTCTGGGCAATCATCTATTCACTGGCGTATCCGGCCTGGCCCATGGTCAACCGGGCTACGGCAGGGTTTCTGGGCTGGTCAACACGCGGCGAGGTGGCCAAAGAGATCGCTTTGGTGAACGAATCCAATGCGGCGGTTAACGCCAAGCTGGATGCGGTTGTCCTGACCTCGATTGCGGATGATCCGGGCCTGAACACCTATGCCGTCTCGGCGGGTGCTGCGGTGTTCCGTACATGGTGCGCGCAATGTCACGGTGCGGGTGCTGCTGGCGCGGTTGGCTATCCCAACCTGCTGGATAATGCCTGGCTGTGGGGTGGTGAAATCGACACCATCTATACCACTGTAGCCCACGGTATTCGTAATGAGGACGACGATGACGCCCGGTATTCTGAGATGCCCGCCTTTGGTGAAATTCTTGAACCTGATGAAATCCCCGAAGTCGTCAACTATGTGATGTCCCTGTCGGGCGACGCAAAGGACCCTTCACTGGTGTCCAAAGGTGCCGTGGTGTTTGAGGACAATTGTTCGTCCTGTCACACCGAGGCCGGAACCGGAGATCGCGAGGTCGGAGCCCCCGATCTGACCGATGCGATCGGGCTGTATGGCGGCGACTACGACACGCTGATGCATACGGTCACCTTTAGCCGCTTTGGCGTTATGCCTGCGTGGCTGGGCCGTCTGACTGAGGCAGAAGTTCGCGCTGTTACCATCTACGTCCACCAATTGGGCGGCGGCGAGTAACCGCAACAAGAGACACTTTCGGGCCAGAGCAATCCGGCCCGAAAGCGGGGCGTTGGCTTTTCGATCTGTTCGCGCGTTTCCTGAAACGCCAACGCTTTCTATTATAGACAACCCGGAGCATCGGTCCAGTTATTGGTCCCGCTCCGGGTTTTTCTGTTTCAAAGCCTGTCAACATCAATGCACCGGCTTGGCTGCAGCCACCATTTCGGAACCGACGGCCAGCGTGATTTCTTTTGCGCCGATTTGGGCGATACATCATGGACTTGGGTGCATCCGGACCGTGTCGCGGTCATCATGGATTGCGCTATAATATTCAACATTTTGATCACCTTTTTTGTTTAGTGTGTGCCTTACTCTTGATTGATTGGCGCAGAAATGCGACTCAAACAAAATCCTGTTATGTAAGTATGGATTACATGTTATGTGGCAAGACATGCCCCCGTTGGCCGCGTTGCGTGCGTTTTCAGCATTTGCACAGACCGGCAATGTTGTGCAGGCTGGCGCGGCTTTGAATGTCAGTCATGCGGCGATCAGCCAGCAATTGCGCGGCTTGGAACGGCATATGGGGTTGGCTTTGCTGGACCGGTCCGGGCGGGCAATGGCGCTAACGGATGACGGTCTGCGATTGGCCAACGCGCTAGAACTTGGATTTGGGGTCATCGCCGCAACCGTTCAGGAATTGACAGGTGCGGACGCAGATCGACCGCTGCATGTGTCAGCCACGCCTACATTTGCTGCGTTCTGGTTGATGCCGCGCCTAACCGAATTTCAGATTCAATACCCAGAAATCAACCTGATGCTGGATCCGTCTTCCGCGGTGGTGAAACTCGACCCCGGCGGCATCGATATTGCAATACGTTTTGGGCGTGGTGATTGGCCCGGCGTGACAAGCGAGCCTTTGTTGCTGTCACCGATGGTCATTATTGCCGCGCCCAGTCTGATTGCCGGGCGCGATATCCAATCACCCGCTGATTTGACCAATTTGCCCTGGCTGGAAGAGCTGGGCACAACCGAGGCCTCAAATTGGTTGCAATCGCGCGGGGTTGCGTTGGTACAGGTCAAACGGCGCATTCAGGTGCCGGGAAACCTGTTGTTACCTGGCGCGCGTGATGGGCAGGGGGTCGCGGTTGTTGTCCGCCACTTTGCCGAGCCGGACCTGGAATCGGGGCGTCTGGTCGAACTGTTTAGCGAAGATTCCGACAGCGGTTATCACATTGTTACGCGGCCTGGCGTCTTGCGACCGGTCGCCAAAACCTTTGTGCACTGGTTGCGGCGGCAAAAGACCCCAAAAAGTCAGGCAAGCGATAGTGAGCCAACCCCAAAGTGAAAACCCTGCGCGTTCCCAATAATCCGTTTGGTACTTTTTCCCCAGCCGTTGATCGCCATAAAGGCAACGGTATCTGAGGGGCCCGCAGTCACAGCGTATTTTTCATAATAGCCAAGGTCTTGGTGGATGGCATCAGTTGCGACTTCGAACTGTTGCCTTGGGTTTTCGGCATCAGCCGACCACGGTGTGACCGCAAATCGCCCGACCCAACCGCACCATTGGCCAATGCCCGACCGCAAGAGCAACGGCAAAGGCCGCATTTTTGTGAAGACAGCGTGAAAATCAGAATGTCGCATTGTCTTGCGGCATCAAAATGACAGTCTCCCCGTCCCGCATTTGTTCAAGGTAGTGCGCGACTCGTGTTGTGTCTGGCCATCCATAAATGGCGGGCAATCTAAGAATAATCGCGGTCTTAAAATCGTCGAGTAATAGCCGTTCAACGCCAGTTTTATCATAGGCCGCGCCTTCTGGCCCAAGTTTACGTCGCAGGGCCATGTCTTTGGAAATTGGTGATGGTTGGCGGGGGCAATTTCGGTTTGTTCAACCGCCCATATGCGCGGTAGTCGTCAATGCTGGACAGCGCCACCAATCTGGCGTGCATGTTTGTTTTTACGCAGGCTGATACCAAGGTTTTGGCATTCCTGGTGGTAAAGGCGATCATGTCGACAATGACATGTGGACCCACAAGGGATGTTCCGCCGATTATCAGAATATTCATGCGGGTGCCTTTTGATTGGATAAGGACACCGGGTTCGTCCCTCAGCTTTCACAGTCTGGATTAGGCTCAAAAGCGCTCGCTTTGCAGGGCCGTACATTTGCGTGACAGCCACCAACGATGATTTGCTGATAGGGTGTGAGGATAGATTTCGGAAAATATACCCGAAGGATGCTCTTTTTGACCCATATCAAAGTCTGCATGTTAAATTGGTGGGACAACGCCAGTACCCAAGCCTGAACTCAGGATGATTCTGTGAGCCAAAACGATCCCACCCCCAGCCTTTATGCTGCCCGCGAACCGATTTTTCCCAAACGGGTCTCTGGCGCTTTCCGAAACCTGAAATGGTATTTGATGGCCTTTACGCTGGGGATTTACTACATCACCCCGTGGATACGCTGGGACCGGGGGCCAAACCTGCCGGATCAGGCGGTGCTGCTCGACTTGGCGAATCGCCGGTTCTATTACTTTTGGATCGAAATTTGGCCGCATGAGTTTTACTTTGTCGCCGGGTTGCTGATTATGGCCGGGCTGGGGTTGTTTCTGTTTACCTCGGCGCTGGGTCGCGTCTGGTGTGGCTATGCCTGTCCGCAAACGGTGTGGACCGATCTGTTCATACTGGTGGAGCGATGGGTCGAGGGCGATCGAAACGCCCGCTTGCGCCTGCACCGGCAGAAAAAGCTGGATTTCCGCAATGCTCGCCTGCGTTTGACCAAATGGTTCGCCTGGCTGCTGATCGGGGTGGCGACCGGTGGGGCCTGGGTGTTCTATTTTGCCGATGCGCCAACGTTGCTGCATGATCTGGTGACACTGAATGCGCATCCTGCGGCCTATATAACTATGGCGCTCTTGACGGCCACGACGTTCTTTTTTGGCGGTATTGCGCGCGAACAGATCTGTATCTACGCCTGCCCATGGCCGCGTATTCAGGCCGCTATGATGGACGAAGACACCCTTGTTGTCGGCTATCGCGACTGGCGAGGCGAACCGCGTGGCAAGTTGCACAAAGGTCAGGATGCCGCAGATCAGGGCGATTGCATCGACTGTATGGCCTGCGTCAATGTTTGCCCGGTGGGTATTGATATTCGCGATGGTCAGCAGCTTGAATGTATCACCTGTGCGCTGTGCATTGATGCCTGTGATGACATTATGGACAAGATTGGCAAACCACGTGGTCTGATCGACTATATGGCGCTGAGCGATGAGGCCAACGAACGTCAGGGCAAACCCCCAAAGAACATCTGGAAACACATTCTGCGGCCACGCACGATCATGTACACGTCGCTGTGGTCGCTGGTTGGGTTTGGGCTGGTCTTTGCCCTGTTCGTCAGGCCGGTCATCGACATGACTGTGGCGCCGATCCGTAATCCGACCTATGTGACCATGTCTGATGGCTCAATTCGCAACACTTATGATGTGCGCCTGCGCAACAAAACCGGCGAAAACCGGCCGTTCGAATTGTCCGTCCGGGGGGATCCGTCATTGCGGATCGAACTCGAAGGGTCCATCTATGACTCGATTATGGTTCCGGCCAATAGCCTGAGGTTGCAACGTGTCTATGTTGTGTCTCCGCCAAAATCCAAGCCTTCAACATCGGGACTTACGGATTTCCGGTTCTGGATTAGCGATCTAAGCAATGGAGACCGGGCCTATCGGGACTCTACATTCCATGGAAAAGGAAACTAGACAATGATGCAGCGCGAATTCACCGGGCGTCATGCGGCAATGGTTTTTGTTGGGGCATTTGCGGTTATCATCGGCGTCAACCTCGTGCTGGCGTTTCAGGCGGTTAAAACCTTTCCGGGGCTTGAAGTGAGCAATTCCTACGTCGCCAGCCAGGAATTTAATACCCGCAAATCCGGGCAATTATCGCTGGGCTGGTCGGTGCGGGCTGATGCGCGTGACGGATTGGTGATCCTGTCGATCACCGACAAAGACGGCGCTCCAGTCGAGGTTGCGAAACTAAGCGCCACGGTGGGCCGTGCCACCCATGTGCGCGACGATATTGCACCCGAATTTGTGTTTGATGGTGTGGCCTATGTTGCCCCTGCCGAGCTTGGAAAAGGCAATTGGAACATCCGCATGGTGGCCCGGGCCGCAAATGGCACCGAGTTCAGCCAGCGCGTCATTCTGCACGTCTGGAAGTAATCGCCATGAATACGCAAATGCAACCATCGGGCATGGCCTGCCCCGGGTGTGCTGCTGCTCCGGCAACCATCGTTGCCGAACCTCTCAAGGATGCGCGCATTGCTCTGTCGCTGCCGACCATCCATTGTCAGGTCTGCATTTCCAAGGTTGAGCGTGGCCTGAACGCCCATCCCGGTGTGCACAATGCACGGGTCAATCTAACCCTGAAACGCGCCATGGTTGAGGCGGATCCAAGTGTCGTTGCCGATGATTTGGTGACGGTTCTTGTGGGCCTCGGCTTTGAGGCGCATGAACTGGACCCCGGCACCCTAAGCGCCACAAAGTCTGACAAGGGCGGGCGCGATCTGTTGATGCGGTTGGCGGTTGCTGGCTTTGCCTCGATGAATGTCATGATGCTGTCCGTGGCGGTTTGGTCCGGGGCAACGGATGTCACCCGCGATCTGTTTCACTGGATTTCCGCCGCCATCGCGCTTCCTGCTATTGCATTCAGTGCACAGCCGTTTTTCCGCAGCGCCTGGAGTGCGTTGTCCGTGCGACGTTTGAACATGGATGTGCCGATTGTGCTGGCCATCATTCTGGCGCTGATCACCTCGCTTTGGGAAACGGCGCTGTCGGGGGAACATGCCTATTTCGACGCGGCCCTGACGCTGACATTTTTCTTGCTGGCCGGTCGCTATCTTGAATACCGCACCCGTGCAATCGCCCGGTCCGCGGCGCAGGAATTGGCCGCTTTGGAAGTGCCCCGCGCCATCCGCATCACCGGAGGGCAAGAGCAAGAAGTCCCCGTTGCCGAACTGGCCGTCGGCGATCGGATTCTGGTGCGCCCCGGTGGGCGTATGCCGGTGGACGGCACCATTGAAACCGGCGAATCCGAATTGGACCGGTCGTTGCGGACCGGAGAAACCCTGCCGATCTTTGCCTCTCCCGGTCTTGTGGTCAGCGCAGGCGAGGTGAATTTGACCGGCCCGCTGATGGTGCGGGCCAGTGCCGTTGGTCAGGATACATCGCTGCACCGCCTGACCGACCTAGTGGCCACCGCTGAATCGGGTCGTTCGCGGTATACTTCGCTGGCCGATAAGGCGGCGCAACTCTATGCGCCCGGCGTGCATATCCTGTCGGCATTGGCCTTTGTTGGCTGGTACCTGTGGTCCGGCGATTTCCGCATTGCGCTCAACATCGCCGCTGCGGTGCTGATTATCACCTGCCCCTGCGCCCTTGGCCTTGCGGTTCCTGCGGTGACAACGGCGGCATCTGGGCGGTTGTTTCGCAAAGGCATGCTCATCAAAAATTCGACGGCTTTGGAGCGGTTGGCCGAGGTCGATGTGGTGGTGTTTGATAAAACCGGAACACTGACAGCAGGCACGCCCAAGCTGACCAACCTGGGCGATCACACGACCAGAGATCTTTCCATTGTTCTGGCCCTTGCACAGGCCTCGGCGCACCCTTTGTCGGTGTCTTTGGCCGCCGAGGCCAAGGCCGCAAAGGTGCAACCGGCTGAGGTCAGCGATATCACCGAAGTGCCGGGATACGGCACCAGAGGCGTGTTTCGAGGCGAACAGGTACGGCTGGGCCGTGCCGATTGGGTTGGGGCGACGCCGGGCGTGCAAACTGCGGCATGGCTGTCGATTGGCGGGCAATCCGCCAAAGAATTCCTGTTCACAGACGCCTTGCGCCCCGGTGTTGCAGACATGGTTGCGGCCTTGCAGACATCCGGCAAACAGGTGGTGTTGATGTCTGGCGACGTGTCCAAAGCGGTTGAGGAGTTGGCATTGCGATTGGGTATAACCGATTGGGTGGCTGCGGCGTTGCCCGAAGAAAAAGCCGCGCGTGTGATGGCGTTGACGCAAGCGGGCCATAAGGTTTTGATGGTTGGCGACGGGCTGAACGATACCGCAGCCCTTGTCGCGGCACATGTGTCGATCTCGCCGGCGTCGGCGCTGGATGCCGCCCGCGTGGCGTCTGATATCGTGTTGCTGGGGCAGGATATGTCGCC
Organism: Granulosicoccus sp.; assembly: GCA_047623555.1. Classification (GTDB taxonomy): domain Bacteria; phylum Pseudomonadota; class Alphaproteobacteria; order Rhodobacterales; family Rhodobacteraceae; genus NORP181. The sequence goes on along the minus strand of JBLHMP010000042.1, from coordinate 16,186 downwards.
CATTGCCGAAGCGTGCGAGATCGCGGGCAAGGCCACCAAGCGCATCCGCGAGAATTTTCGCATTGCCACGATATACAATTTGATTGCAGTGCCTTTGGCGGTGGCCGGGTTTGCCACACCGCTGATTGCGGCCTTGGCAATGTCCACCTCGTCGATCACTGTATCACTGAACGCGCTTAGGTTAAGGTGACGGAATGAATGTACTGGCCTATCTTATTCCGATTTCGCTGGGCCTTGGGGCGCTGGGATTGCTGGCGTTTGTCTACACCGTGAAATCGCGCCAATATGAGGACCCGGATGGTGACAGTCGCCGCATCCTGTCTGACGAATGGGACGATCACCCGAAACCGGATTGAGTGGCCTGTGGATTGATTAGGCCTGTGGGGCTAAAGCCTTTTATGCGCCGAAACGTCCAGACCTTCCTGTTCCTTGATCCGCTTTGTCGCGGGTTCTAACGGTTCAAACACCACCGCCATCGGATGGCCAGTGGCGTGAATGATCGTCTTTGGATCAACCACCATGGCCACATGACCTTTCCAGAACAACAGATCACCACGTTGTGGCGGCGTTCCGGGCGCCTGTAATGTTCCTAGCGCGGCCTCTTGCTGGTCACTGTCGCCGGGGCAGTCGACGCCACAGGCCAGCAGCGCCGCCTGTACCAGCCCAGAGCAGTCAATGCCCAACCGGCTGTTGCCGCCCCACAGATAAGGCGTGCCGATGAAAAGTTCGGCCACCTTGATCGGATCACGTTGTAATGCCCCGATTTCGCTCAGGTGCACCTGCGGAACATAGCCACCGGCGCATTGGGCAAAGCCTGCGTCGTTTGCTGTCACAGTTACCTTGCTGCCAAATGTAAGGGTGTTCAGGTCCGGTGTTTTGAGGTTGGACGCCTGATAAACATGGGTCGCCAAGGCGCTGACCCAATGGGTTGGTGTGGTTCGGGGGGCAAGGGTGCGCGAGGGCAGATAGCCAACATAGCTGTCTTTATCCGTCTGAATGAGACTCCAACCGTTGGAGTCCTGAACCTGTGTCACAGCCTCACCCATAAGCACCTGCCGATCCCGCGCACCATCAGGCGAACGGCAAAGATCAACAACCGGCACCGCGATTTGTTTTGGCTGGCCTTTGGCCGCGGCCAATGCGGGTGGCCGGGTTATACGCGGATCGCTCACAGCTTTAGAATTCCGGGTAGGGCGGCCAGTATCGTCCGGGCGCCCATACCAACACCGCCTTTTGGACGGGCGGGGGCGGCGGTCGGGTTCCAGCCGTAGATATCGAAATGCAGGTATTCCGGTGTGTCGGTCACAAACCGACGCAGGAACAAAGCGGCGGTGGTTGATCCGGCAAAGCCACTTTTGGGCGCGTTATCAAGATCGGCGATGCCCGGCTCGATCATGGACTCATACGGGTCATGGAACGGCAGCCGCCAGATTGGATCAAACATTGTGCCAGACACATCCGACAGGTTTTGCGCAATCGAATCGCTATCGACGAAAAATGGCGCGAGATCAGGGCCGACGGCCACACGCGCTGCACCGGTTAGGGTGGCCATCGAAACGATAAGGTCGGGCGTGTCTTCGTCAGCCAGTGCAAGCGCGTCGGCCAGCACCAACCGCCCTTCGGCGTCGGTGTTGTTGATTTCAACCGTCAGGCCCTTGCGCGAGGTCAAAATGTCCTGAGGCCGGAACGCATTGCCTGCGACCGAGTTTTCGACCGCCGGGATTAACACCCGCAATTGCAGCGGCAGTTTCAGCGCCATGATCATATGCGCCAGACCCAAAACGGTTGCGGCGCCGCCCATGTCTTTTTTCATCAGGCCCATCGAGGCCCCAGGTTTCAGGTTCAGACCACCGGTGTCAAAACACACGCCTTTGCCAACCAGTGTTAATGTCGGGCCGGCTGTGCCCCAGCGCATGTCGATCAGTCGCGGCGCAATCGCGGCAGCACGCCCAACCGCATGGATCATCGGCAGGTTTTTCGTCAACAGGTCCTCTCCGACGATGGTTTTGCAACTGGCGCCGTGCTGGCGCGCCAGATCATCCGCGGCCCCCTGCAAAGCATCCGGCCCCATATCTGAGGCCGGAGTATTGATCAGATCACGGGTCAAAACCTCGGCTGCGGCCATGATTTCAATTTTGCGGGTGTCAATGCCTTCTGGTGCCACCAACCCGGCCGATTTTGCCGCGCGTTGGTGGTAGCGATTAAAGGCATAACCGTTCATCAACCAACCAAAACATTCCATTTCGGCCACATCCGTCGGCAGGCCTGAAGCAATGGTATACACGCCCTGCGGTAAGTTCGCGGCCGCCGCAGCCAGCAAAAACCGACCACGCCGCCGGTTAGACGCAGTGCCGTACCCTGCAAGCGCCATCAAAGGTGCGTCGTTCACGCCAGGGATAAGCAACGTTTGTCCCTTGGCCCCGGTAAATCCGTTTGCATCGACCCAAGCGCAGGTGTCCGGCGTCTGGTCCTGATACCAGGCTTTGAACGTCGATGGCTCAATCACGTGAAGCGCGATTGCCGGAGTGGTTGCATTGGCAAATGTCAGGGACATGGGCGTACTTTCATTGGGGTTTTCCACAACCTAGCCCGAGATGCCCGCGCCGCAAACCCTGTCAGACAGAAAGATCCTGCAAATCCCACACCGCTGTCAGCGATCGTTCGCCGATACGGATCAGCCGGGACAAGGTCGCGGCCTCAGCAACGCTGTCACCGGCATCTATTGTTTGGGTCACATGGCCCGCCACACGGGCCAGTGCCGTCATGCCGATCTGGTCGGCAATGGCGATCAGGGATCGCGCGCTTTTGCGCAGTGCGTCCTGTTCATTGCGTCGCCACAGCCGATCGCAATGGGTCAGGCGCACGGCCAGTTCCTCAATTGCGCGACATATCACGTCTTCGGCCCCGGCCTCGCCTAATTGGCAATAAAGTTCGCCCAGTCGATCCGGGTCAAGACGGATTGGTTCGAAAAGTATCAATGTTGTAATCTGTTCCACCTCAGTCACCCCGTATTTCGTGCCCCCACGGCACGTGCGAAGTTTGCGCTGCAACTGGTTTGCAAAAGGTTTCCGCCCAGATGCGTAAATCTCTCGAATTTTGTATCAATTGGCACTATCTGGGGAAGAGCAACAATGGAATCAGCTAAATGAACTTTGCCAAACCCCTGCCGGGCTATCTTGTACAGCGGTATCATGGCTGGAAAGCCACGTCGTTCAAAGACAATGAGGCGTGGTATCGCCGTTTGGCCAGTGATGGTCAGCATCCACGCGCCATGGTGATTTCCTGTTGTGACAGCCGTGTGCATGTGACGTCGATTTTTGGTGCGGATCAGGGTGAGTTTTTTATTCACCGCAATATCGCCAATCTTGTGCCGCCCTATGAACCGGATGGTGACCATCACGGCACCAGTGCTGCGATTGAATATGCGGTGACGGTGCTAAAGGTCGTGCATGTGATTGTTTTGGGCCATTCGCAATGTGGTGGTGTGAAAAGCTGTATTGATATGTGCAAAGGTCACGCGCCAGAATTGGATCGTAAAGAGAGCTTTGTTGGGCGCTGGATGGATATTTTGCGGCCTAAATATGAGGAAGTTTCACAGCTTGAGGATGACGCCTATCAGCAAAGTCAGTTGGAAAAGCATACAGTGATGATTTCGCTTGATAACCTGATGAGCTTTCCGTTTGTAGCCAAAAGGGTTGGTGATGGTGAGCTGAGCCTGCACGGTCTTTGGACTGATATCGGCGAAGGTGGGCTGCAGTGTTACTATCCTGAGATCGATAAGTTCGTACAGGTTTGAAGGGGCATTAACGCACGCGTAACCAATATTGGTCAATATTAGGCCATGGATATGCGGGATGTGATCTTTAGACTTTCGGAACCAATGATCGCGAGTGCATTGCGGCTTGCACAGGCTCGCGATGCGACTCTTGGGCAGATTGTTAGGGATGCGCTGAGCGCAGAAATCCGCCGCTGTAGTCGCAACGCGAAGACGCCCAATAGGGCGGAGGAGCAGCTCCTCGCTCCCTTGCGGGTGCTCCTCGCGTCGGATTTTGCTCGGGCCAAATCATGGCCTGAGTTGAAAAACAGCTACAGATGCAAGGTTACGCTTTGCGTGAGGCGGGGGGCGGTCTCGCGCTTCATTCGCACCCGGAAGGCGTGCGAATGTGCAAAGCTTCTGAACTTGGCCATGCCTATGCGTCGTTGATGCGACGCTTTGGAGCACCGTTCCCCACGCATAGCCATCGCCATCTGGTCGACAAAAACCTTGGCCCGGTATGGGCCGCTGGTAACGACGCAGACGGCTTTGACGTGACCGAACCGTTTTAACCCTTTTTCAGCACGCGTGTTCCCAGCGTTTCGGCGATCTGAACCGCATTCAGCGCCGCACCTTTACGTAGGTTGTCAGAAACGCACCACAGGTTCAGGCCGTTGTCGATTGTCGAATCCTGCCGGATGCGGCTGATGAACGTGGCAAAATCGCCAACGCATTCAACCGGCGTCACATAGCCACCGTCTTCGCGTTTATCGATCACCATGACCCCTGGGGCTTCGCGCAGGATGTCGCGGGCCTCATCTTCGTCGAGAAACTCTTCGAACTCAATATTGATGGCTTCGGCGTGGCCAACAAATACCGGCACCCGCACACAGGTGGCGGTGATTTTGATCGAGGTATCAATAATTTTCTTGGTTTCGGCGACCATCTTCCATTCTTCTTTGGTGGTCCCGTCTTCCATAAACACATCAATATGCGGAATCACGTTAAACGCGATCTGCTTGGTAAATACGCGGGGTGGTTGGTTGTCGGTCGGATTATAGATCGCCTTGGTTTGGTTCCAGAGTTCGTCGATTGCCTTGGTCCCGGCACCCGACACAGACTGATAGGTGCTGACCACCACGCGTTTGATGCGGGCGCGGTCATGCAGCGGCTTAAGCGCCACAACCATCTGCGCGGTTGAGCAGTTTGGGTTGGCGATGATATTCTTTTTGGAATAGCCAAAAATCGCCTCGGGGTTCACTTCGGGTACAATCAAAGGCACATCCGGGTCATATCGATACAGCGAGCTGTTATCGATGACGATACAGCCTGACTTTGCGGCACGTGGCGCATAGATCTTGGTTGCGTCTGACCCGATGGCAAACAACGCAATGTCCCAACCGGTGAAATCGAACGTGTCCAGGTCTTTCGTTTTGAGTGTCCTGTCACCAAAGCTGACTTCGGTCCCCAACGACCGACGCGATGCCAACGCGACAATCTCGTCCACCGAGAACTGACGTTCGTCCAGAATGTTCAGCATTTCGCGGCCCACATTGCCAGTGGCGCCGACGACAACGACACGATAACCCATTTTTATTCTCCAGATTTTGTTGCCGATGACGGCATCGGCTGCGGTCTCTTATCGCTATTTGCTACAAGGTAAAAGACCCTGTTCAGTCCAGCCGATCACGACTGAACAGATAGATAATCAGGCCAATGAATAATGCAATGGCGAAAAATCCGAAAATCGCCTGATAGGACGCCCCCACCGGCGCGTCAGCCATTTGTTCATGAATGCGCCCGGACACAAGTTGCATCAGACCAACCCCGCCAATGCCAAACAGGTTCATCAGTGTCACACCGCGCCCCACCAGATGCGGCGGAAAAAAGCTGCGGCCATGGGCGATCATCACCGGGAACGAGGCGCCGAGAAAACCAAGACAGGCCATCAATCCAACAGCGACGATAACGCTGTTGGCTGGAATTATAACCAGCGCGAGTAAGGTCAGTCCGCTCAAAAAGTTACCGGTAATCACCAGCCATTTACGGGTGCCCAGAATGCGATCCAGCGGCCCGTATGTCAGCGTGCCGGCAATCATTGCCACACCCATCACCAACGTGGCCTGGCCGATTTGCGCGGTGTTTAGCCCAAACATATCCGTCAGATAGGGCCCAATCCATAATCCGCGCACGGCCCCCGCAGGGGCATAGTTGACAAGCATCAGCGGCAGCATAGTCCAGATCACCGGCATTTTCAGCAGATCAAGTAGCGATCCCTTGACCCCGCCCTCAATTGGTTCGGGGTCGCGAACGGTGAAAAACAGCCCCACCGCCACCACCGCGGACAATACCGACAACCCGGCAAGCGTTCCGCGCCACCCGATTAGGTCTGCCGCCAGCGCCGTCGGGTACGAGGCAACCAGATTGCCGACCGACCCAACACCCAGCATCAGCGCCGCCAATGTGGCAAATTTCGCGGGCGGGTATTCGCGGGCAAAGATATAGTAGGACGCCATCAGAACCGGAGAACAGCCCACGCCGATCAGCAACATGGCGATATTGATATGCGCCGGGGTGGTCGCCATCGCGAACAAGGCGGCGCCGCCACTGCCGCCGATGAGCAAGGGAACCGCCGAACTTAGCCTAGGGCCGATTCGATCCAGCGCCCAGCCCACGGGCAATTGCATCGCTGCAAAGGACAGGAACCAAAGACCTGACGCAAATGCCAAATCTTCGGGGACGGCACCAATATCAACCTCTAGGGCGTGCGAAAGCACTGCCAGAAAGGCACGAAAAAACTGGCTCAGTACATAGGCCAGGCAAAGCAGGATTAGTCCAGTTGGCATGATGTTAGCGGATCCAGCGTTTCACGGATTCGGTCGCCGCTTTTTTCAGCAATACAACATCAATGGCCACCGCAATCATGCGTGCGCCATCATCGATATGTTGCTGCGTAGCGTCGCCCAGCGACATGATCCCGGCGAGTTTGCCAGCCGCAGAGATTCTACCCAGCACATCGGCTATGACCTTTTGCACCTCTGGGCCGGTTGGATTGCCGGCAAACCCAATATCCGCCGACAGATCCGCCGGACCGATAAAGGCGCCGTCAATGCCCTCAACCGCCAGAATTTCATCCAATGCGGCAACGCCAACTTTGCTCTCGATCTGTACCAGCAGGCAAATCTGATCATCTGCGGTTTGGATGTAATTGTCATGCCATCCAAACTGAGACGCCCGTGCTGCGGCGGCACCGACGCCACGCATGCCATTGGGCGGATAGCGCACCGCCCGCACCAATTCGCGCGCCTGTTCGGCACTTTCGACCATCGGCACAAGGATGGTTTGTGCGCCAATATCCAACACTTGTTTGATCAGACGCGAATCACCAATCGGCACCCGGACAATGCTGCATGAATCGCTGGATTGCAGCGCAACGAGTTGTTGGCGCATCGACCGTATGTCGTTGGGCGAATGCTCACCGTCGATCAGCAGCCAATCATAGCCCATCGTGCCCATTATTTCGGCGGCGCCCATGTCAGCAAGGCTTAGCCAGCAACCAATCAGCATATCGCCATTTTTCATGCGTTGTTTGAATTTGTTAATCGGGGCAGGCATGGGCGTAATCCTTTAGTCGAATGTAATCTGAACTGAGCCAAAAGGCCCAAAATCGGCGTCTATCTCGGCACCTGACGGGGCCTCGAGCGGGCGAATGAACGACCCTGACAGTATGATATCCCCGGCTTTGATGGATTGTCCATAATCAGCCATCCTTTGGGCCAACCATAATACCGATGTCACCGGATCATTTAGCACCCCGGCGCCCAGGCCAGTTTCCTCAACCACGCCGTTGCGCGCCACAATGGCTCCGACCCAACGCAGGTCATGGGCGTCAATTTTGTGACGCTCTTTGCCCAAAACGATGCCGGCATTGGCGGCATTATCAGAAATTGTATCGGTGATGATGCGGGGGGTGCCGGTCGCCGGGTCAGCCCGCAAAATGCGGGTGTCGAGCAGTTCCAGCGACGGGGTGACATAATCGGTCGCGGCAATCACATCGTCACGGGTGCAATCCGCGCCAACAAGCGGCGCGTTCATCACAAAGGCAATCTCGGCCTCAACACGGGGTTGGATAAAGTGGTTTTTGGCGATCGTACTGCCGGTGGCGAACAACATGTTGTCGAGCAAAACACCGCTATCGGGCGTATCGATTTTTAGCGCGTCCTGCATGGCGCGACTGGTCAGGCCGATTTTCCAACCGATCTGTGTGCGCCCCGATGCCAGATGCTGCTCGACCAACGCCGCTTGCACACCATAGGCATCATCCATCGTCATGCCGGGATATCGCTGCGACAACAGGTCGATCTGGGCACCGGTCTGATCGGCCGCAAACAGCGCTTTGGCGGCGGCGGTGATTTGATCTGGAGTCATATCTCGTCTTTTACCGTATTGGTCAGGGTGCCGACGCCTTCGACTTCGACCTCGATCACATCGCCGGGTTTCAGGAACCGGGGCGGATCAAACCGCGCACCGGCACCGGTGGGCGTGCCAGTGACAATAATGTCGCCGGGTTTCAGCGTGGTAAAGGTTGAGATATAGGCAATCTGGCGCGCCACCGGGAACATCATTCGCCCGGTGCGATCGTCCTGCCGCACCTCGCCGTTAACGCGGGTTTGCAGGTGAATGTCGGTGATCTGCGCCGCATGGGTATAGGGCACGATCCACGGGCCGATTGAGCCGGACTGGTCGAAATTCTTGCCCTGAGTGACGTTGAATTTGGCGTGGCGCACCCAATCACGCAACGTACCTTCGTTGCAGATACTAAGGGCGGCGATGTGGCTCAGGGCGTCATCCTGCGGGATGTGACGGCCATATTTGCCAATTATAACAACGACTTCACCTTCGTAATCCAACTTGTCCGAGGCTTTGGGACGGATCAATGGCTGATCATGGCCAGTGAACGATCCGGGGAACCGCACGAACAGCGACATGTTTTCGGGCGCATCCGAGCCGTCGTTGTATTCCTCATTGCGCGCCGGATAATTGACGCCAACACAGATGATTTTTTCCGGCGCGGGGATCGGGATTTGATAGGTAAAGCTGCCGGTTTTATGGGTGACGGACAGGTCCGCAGCGGCGGTTGCCAGCGTGTGCAGGCCATCTGCGGCAATGACTTCGCGCAGGGTGGGCCAGTTGGGAAAATCCGGCGACAGGGCGATCATGCCCGCGTCAGTGTCGGCGCCATAAAAGGTCTGACCCTCGGCAGAATAGGTAGCAAAGCGGCTCATGTTTTTAGTCCTTTGGCGATTTCGAGAATGACGCCATAGGCGTCTTTGACATCCTGTTCGGTGGTCTCGGATTGTCCGACCAAAAACCGGATGGCAAAGTCTCCGTCAACGCGGGTTTGGGTGATGTAAATGCGGCCATCGTCGTTGATGGCATCGACAAGCCGCTGGTTAAGCGCATCCAGATCATCGGCCCCGGTGGGGGCATAGCGAAAGGTGAACAGCGCCCACATTGGTTGTGTGACGATCTCAAAATCCGGCGTTTCGGTAAGGCGCGCGCAGATGTCTCGCGCCCATTTCACGTTGTCGCGGATGTGTTTGCGTAGCCCTTCCAAGCCATAGGCGCGGATCAGAAACCACAGTTTTAGTGCGCGGAAACGACGGCCCAAAGGCACCGACCACTCGGAATAGTTAATGACGCCGTCTTTGCCGTGGGTTTTTAGGTACTCGGGTTGGATCGCCAGAGTTCTGGTGAGATCTTCGGGCGAGCGGATGAAATGTACCGAGCCATCGAATGATCCGCCAATCCATTTATACGGGTTAAAGACGATAGAATCGGCATCCTCGACCCCAGCCCACATTTCGCGGAATTCCGGGCAGACCATCGCATTGCCAGCCCAAGCGGCATCAACATGCAGGTAAATATCGTGTGCTTTGGCGATCTTTGCGACCGCCGCGATGTCGTCCGTTGCCCCCGTACCAGTGCCTCCGACACAGGCAATTATGCCCGCCGGGATCATGCCCGCCGCTATATCGGCGACGATTGCCGCCTCAAGAGCAACCGGGTCCATCGCGCGATTCACGCCCTGAATCGGGATGCGCACCAAATTGGCCTCGCCAATGCCGGTGATCCAGATGGCGCGGTCAATCGAGGTGTGAACCTCGCTTGAGGCATAGATACGCACCGGTTTTTGCCCGGCCAGCCCATCGGAATTGCCGCGCCAGTTTAACGCCCGTTCGCGCATGGTCATGACGGCGGCGAGCGTCGCCCCGCTGGCGCTGTCCTGAATGACGCCGTGGAATGCCTCTGGCAGGTCCATGCTTTGGCGCAACCAATCCAGCACCCGGGTTTCAAGCTCGGTCGCGGCGGGCGAGGTTTGCCACAGCATACATTGCGCCGTCATATTGGTGATCAGATATTCGGCCAGAACCGAGGCAGGCGTGGAATTGGTGGCGAAATAGGCAAAGAATTTGGGGTGTTGCCAATGGGTCATGCCGGGCATGATGATGGTCTCAAAGTCGTTGAACAAATCCTCGATCGGTTCGGGATGTTCCGGCGGCGACAATGGCAAAGCGTTCAGAATGTCGCCCGGTTGCGTTTGGGCGCGCACCGGCAGATCGCGGATGTTTTTGTGGTACTCAACCGCCCAATCGGCGGCGCGACGGCCCCAGGGGCCAAATTCATCCCATTTCATGTGCGGTATCCTTAAAATGTTGTCATTTTATCTGAGCCAGGGGAATTGGAAAAGGCCCATGCCCTCGCGGTGTTGCGGGTGTTTTGCATTCAATCTGTGCCTTAGATCAAATGCAAAACGCTTTAGGGTGCGATGATTGGCTGAGCAGTGAGTTGCGATGGAAACGGCTCAACTCCGGCAAAGGTTGATCCCTGTTCAAACCAGCTGCGCGGGGCAGGGGCGCCCCATAATGTCTGGCGTTGCGGGTCGTCCAGCGCCCAGCGGATCGGTTCAAGATCGGGATCAACGGTTTGATAATCGGAACAGTAGATTTCAATCCGATGGCCATCGGGGTCCAGCACATAGAGGAAAAACGCGTTGGATATGCCATGCCGACCGGGGCCGCGTTCGATGTTGCTGACGTAACCGGTGGTCGCCATCAGGTCGAGCAGGTCGATGATGTTCAAAGGCGTCGGCACCCAAAACGCGGTGTGGTGCAGACGCGGCCCCAGGCCATTGGTGAACGCCACATCATGCACGCCACCCTTGCGATGCATCCAGGCGGCCCAGATTTTACCGCTCTCGTCATCTTCGGTGTACTCAGTCACGCGGAACCCGATGTCGTTGTAAAATTCAACCGACGCATCGACGTCCGAGCTAAACATATTAAAATGATCAATCCGCAGTGGTTTAACGCCATTATACAGTTTGTATTGCTGATGGATGGTCGGCAATCTGTCCATTTTTACGTAGAATTCCAGCGGGATTCCCCATGGATCGCGGGTGCGCAGGGTGCGGCCCATAAACGGACGTTCGATCCATTCGGTGGGCAGGCCCCGCCCGGCAAAAAACGCCTCTGCCTTGTCCAGATCGGGCTCGTCAAACAGTTTCAGACCCAAAACCGCGACCTCGGCTTTGTCGGCCTGCACCAACGTGATGCAGTGGTGACCGCGTTCTTCCATGGCGCGCAGATAGATGTGGCTGGCATCCTCAAATGTGACCTGAAGCCCCAAAGTATCCACATAAAACGCCCGTGACGCGGCGAGGTCGGTAACACAGTATTCAACGTGGCTTAGGCGGACGATGTTGAACGGCGGGTAGAGGTTAGCGGCTGGGACAGGCATTTTAGTCTCCTTCGGGTGCGCGCGCGTTTCCGTAAGTCAGGTACAAGGTTTGGTCAGACCCCAAGTCGGGGGATTTTGTGGTGTCCGGTGGCAAAGCCAATGTGCTTTTGTTCCATGTAAAAATCAAACGACCAATCGCCGCCATCGCGGCCAATACCGCTGGCTTTGACCCCACCAAACGGCGTTGGCAGGTGGCGCACATTTTCCGAATTCACCCATATCATCCCGGCCTCAAGACGTTCGGTGAACCGCATGGCGCGGGTCAGATCGTTGGTCCACACATAACCGGTCAGGCCGTAGGGCGTGTCGTTGGCGATGGTTAATGCCTCGTCCTCGGTGTCAAAGGTGATGGCCGTCAGCACCGGGCCAAAGATTTCCTGCTGCGCGATGGCCATGTCGTTGTTGGCCTGCGTGAACAGGGTCGGCGCCACAAACCAACCCTTGTCGCCAACACGTTTGCCACCGGCGGCGATGGTCGCCCCTTCGGCGCGGGCAATGTCGAAAAAGCTGGTGACCTTGTCGAAATGGGTTTTGTGGATCAGCGGGCCAATCTCGGTTGCCGGATCCAGCGGATGGCCAACGCTGATGTTGTTCACCCGCGCGGTCAGCTTGGTCAGGAATACATCGGCGATGGTCGATTGCACGAGGAGGCGCGAGGACGAAGTACAGCGTTCGCCGTTTAGCGAATAGATCATAAAGATCGCCGCATCCAACGCCCGGTCCAGATCTGCGTCATCAAAGACAATCACCGGGTTTTTACCGCCAAGCTCAAAATGTACCCGTTTCAGGGTATTCGCGCCCTGTTTCATGATCATTGAGCCGGTTTTGCTCTCACCGACAAAGGCGATGGCCTTGATGTCTGGGTGTTCGGTCAGCGCTTTGCCTGCCTCTTCGCCCAATCCATTGACCAGATTCCAGACGCCTGCGGGGAGCCCGGCCTCTTCGGCGATTTCCATCAGGATACTGGCGGTCATGGGCGAGAATTCGGCCGGTTTGTGCACAACTGTACAGCCAGCGGCCAGCGCCGGGGCGATCTTCCAGGTGCTGAGCATGAACGGTGTGTTCCACGGGGTAATGATGCCAACTGGCCCAATTGGCAGGCGCGTGGTGATGTTCATCAACGTGGGCGAGGGCAGCATTTTACCGTCGCGTGCCGAGGGGCCCAGATCGGCGAAATAGCGGAAATTGGCGGCGGCGCGCAGGGCTGCCTTGGACATGAACCGGATCGCCTGACCGGTGTCCCAGCATTCGCAAAGCGCGATTTCGCTGGCGCGCGCGACGATGCCATCGGCGATTCGGTGCAGGATTTTCTTACGCTCGACTGCGTCCATATCACGCCATGCCGGAAATGCGGCTTTGGCGGCATGCGCTGCGGCGTCGATGTCGGCGCTGTCGCTGCGTGCGACGGTGCAGATGTGGCTTTCATCCACCGGGGATGCGTTATCAAACGTCGCCCCCGATATCGCCGGGCAGGTTACGCCGCCAATATGGTTCATCACGCCGTTTTGGGCAAAGCCGGCTAGATAGCCCGACAGGTCCGCCACATTTGAGTTCAGATCAGACATCAATTCAGGCCCTATTTCAGGTGTTCACGGATGGTGCCGTATTTGGGGGATAATTCCGGGTTGATATCGCGCATTTCCATGGATAGCGCGATTGAGTATTGTGCCAGTGCTGGTTCAAGGAAAGCCTTGGCCGCCGCGAAAATGTCGTTGGTTGCGGCCTTGCGTGTGGCCAGATCGCGGCCGCCGCGCAGGCGTATTGATATGTCGATATAGCCGTGTTTGGCATCACCATCGGCGATGGAAACATGATTGGCCCGGGTCGCGCGGACCCGCACACCGGCCAGTGGCAATGCGCCGGTTTTGATGGCGGCCAAACGCAACACATCACACAGCATCGCGATATCAACACGGTCCTCAAGGTTTGGCGAATAGTCCACCATCAGATGTGGCAAGTTTGGCGCTCCTATACATTAATGGTTAACATGTGTAGGATATTTTATGACTTTGTCAACAGCAAACCGGACAATCGTGGATTGCGTTATTGGGCGGTGATCGTCAAAATGCGGTATGAATACACCTTTACCGTCAACATCCCGCTCGCTTCCTATTGCACTTTTGCGTGCCCGTGAACGTGTCATGGGACCGATCCGGGCCATGTTGTCCGACGTTGGAATCACCGAACAACAATGGCGTGTTTTGCGTGTGTTGCAAGAGACCGGGCCGCTCGAGCCGACGCAAATCGCCGAACAGGCGTGTTTGTTGCTGCCAAGCCTGACCCGAATCCTGCAAAAGCTGGAAGAAAAGCAATATGTCGAACGTCATCGCAACACGGCGGATAAACGCAAACAAAGCGTTTATGTCACGCGCAAAGGGTCCAATCTGATCAAGGCGAACCTGCCCTCTGCTATGGTGCTCTCTGATCAGGTTCGCGCGCGTATGGGAGCCGTCCGATACACACAATTGCTGGACCTGCTGAACGAGCTGGATGCGGCGGACGATCAAGAAACCTCATAATCGCGGGATTTGCCTCTTGACCTTCCAGTGAGTGGAAGCACTAAATATACAAGCATCTGAACCAAGGATGCCTGAAATGACCGATTTTATTGACCATCATCTGTTCCCCGATGGCATGAGCTGTGCCGCCTGTGTTGGCCGTGCTGAGCGGGCAATTGCGGCGGTGCCGGGCGTGACGATGGCCTCGGTCAATCTGGCGACCCATACGGCGCAGTTTCACGGTGATGCCGACACAATCGTCGCTGTGCAACAGGCGCTGGCCTCGGCGGGCTATCCGGCACGCGAACTGAAAACCGTCCTGCAAATTGATCAAATGTCATGTGCCAATTGCGCTGGGCGATCCGAACGGGCGCTGCAATCTGCGCCCGGTGTGCTGTCCGCCAGCGTTAATTTTGCCACACGAACCGGGCATGTGCGCTATGTCGAAGGTATCATTGATCCTGTGCAACTGGCTGCTGTGTCGACCAAGGCCGGATATCCGGCAACGGTGGATGACCCGGCTGGTGACGCCCCGGTGGACCGCGCCGCGCAGGAAACCGCGAAGGCGCGGCGTTTGACGCTGATTGCGGCGGCGTTGGCGTTGCCGGTGTTTGTGTTGGAAATGGGCGGCCATCTGATCCCGGGGATGCACCATTTGATTGCGCAGACCATTGGGCACCAGACCTCATGGATGATCCAGTTTGTGCTGACATCGGCGGTTCTGTTAGGCCCCGGTGCAGTGTTTTTTCGCCGTGGCCTGCCGTCACTGGCCAAGGGCGCACCGGACATGAACAGCCTTGTGGCGCTGGGGTCTTTGTCGGCCTGGGGCTATTCGACTGTGGCGTTGTTTTTGCCGGATCTGTTGCCGCAAAACGCGCGTTTGGTGTATTTTGAGGCCGCCGCCGTTATCGTTACGCTGATTCTTTTGGGTCGCTGGCTTGAGACGCGGGCGCGTGGGCGGACCGGGTCTGCCATTCGCAAACTGGTTGGTTTGCAGCCTAAAACCGCAAGGATCGAGCAGGGCGATGAGATACGCGAAGTGCCGATTGATACCATTGCTGTTGGCGATATTTTGGTGGTGCGCCCCGGTGAACGGGTTGCCGTGGATGGTGCGGTTTTGTCCGGCACATCCTATGTCGATGAAAGCATGATAACCGGCGAATCGGTGCCAACATCCAAGGGCAACGGCGATTGGGTTGTGGCCGGGACGGTCAATGGCGCAGGCGTGTTGCGGTTCACGGCGCAAAAGGTCGGGCGCGATACCATGCTGGCGCAGATCATCGCCATGGTGCAGCAGGCGCAGGGTGCGAAACTTCCGATTCAGGCGCTGGCGGACCGTGTTGTGCGGGTATTTGTGCCGGTGGTGATGGCCGTGGCCGCGCTGGCCGTGGCGGTCTGGCTGGCCGTTGGGCCAGAGCCATCGTTGACATTTGCGCTGGTCGCCGGGGTTAGCGTGCTGATCATCGCCTGCCCCTGCGCGATGGGGCTGGCGACGCCGACCTCGATCATGGTGGGCACCGGTCGTGCCGCCGAATTGGGCGTGTTGTTTCGCAAAGGTGATGCGCTTCAGGCGCTGGGCGATGCGCGGATTGTGGCGTTTGACAAAACCGGCACCCTGACCATCGGCCATCCGAGGTTGACGGATTTGCAGGTTGTAGGAGATATGGACGAAAATACGGTTCTGGCGCTCATTGCTGCGGCCGAGGCACAGTCGGAACACCCGATTGCCCGTGCCATTGAGACCGCGGCACAGGATCGGGCGTTGCCAGTTTCCAAAGCCACCGACGTGCAGGCGCTGAACGGATTTGGCCTGCAGGCCTGCGTTGATGGGCACGATGTTCTGATTGGTGCGGCACGTCTGATGCAGCGTGAAAAAATCAACTGGAGCGATTTTGACGCCGGTTTTGCAAAGCTGCAGGAACAGGGAAAAACTCCGTTATTGGCCGCCATTGACGGGAAAATTGCGGTGCTGATCGGGGTTTCTGATCCGATCAAACCAGGCGCTGTGGCGGCGATTGCCGCGCTTAGGGCCGAAGGCGTTGAGGTTGCGATGATCACCGGTGACGCCCTTGGAACCGCACAGGCCATTGCGACCGAGCTGGGCATCAGCCATGTTCAGGCCGAAGTCCTGCCC
>JBLHMP010000041.1:0-32082 GCA_047623555.1 Granulosicoccus sp. | reverse complement strand
GCCCCCGCACCCCCGGGATATTTTTTGAAATTGGAAATCAGTTGGGTTTTTGCCACCAGTCGGCGGGTTTGGCGCGTTTGCCGCGATTGCGGTCAAGCCAGAGGGCGAATTTGCGCAAAGGGGACAAGGCGAGTTTGAGCCAGAGACGGTGGCGGCGTTTGGAGAAGTCGCGGTTGAACGGGCAGACACGCATGCAGATGGCGCAGTCTGTGCGGGTCTTGGCCCAGAAACCAAAACATTTTTCGGCGTCAGAGGTCCATTTGCGCACGCCCTTGATGGCGGAATTATTGCTGCCGCCGACTTCGGGCGGGCCAAAGGGCAACGCCTTTGGCGGGCAGGCGTCGGCGCATTTTGAACAGATATCGCAAAAATCGCGCACACCGCGGGGGCGAGGGGCGTCATAGGTCAGTGGCAGGTTGGTGAAGATTTTGGAGAACCGCAGGCGGGGGCCAAATTCTGGGGTAATGACCAGTTGGTTGCGGGCGTATTCACCCAAGCCTGCCTTGATCGCAAACGGGATCACCAGACCGGTGTCGTTCATTGAGGCGACGGCTTCGTAGCCGAGATTGCGGATATAGGCGGCGACCTGCATCACCACCGAGGCTTCGTGGCTATATTCGCGGCCAGTGGCGGCTCCGGCCAGTGCCGACGGGTAGGTGGCGACCAGTTCGGCGTCCATTTCGTGGCCCAGTACAATCACATGCGGCAGGCCCTCGGGCAGGTCGAGCGTTGTTTCGGACATGTCTCGGGTGTCAACGCGCGAAGCATAAAGCCAGCGTTCATCCAGATCGGTGATGCCGCACAGATCCGCGCCAAAGAATTTAGCGACGCGTTTGATTTCGGTGGCCATGGCGGCGGCATCGTCGATGTCGATCTGCACCGGTGCGACCGGGGTGTCATAGCTGATTGGCGCCTGAAAACCCTCGCGGCGGCCCTGGTCGGCGTGACGGTTGGTCATCACATCGGAAATCAGCCAAGACGCATTGCGCAGGGCGAAATCACGTTGGGTGAACCCGGCACCGCGTCGTGGGGTGGCATCCACACGGTAGGAGGCAAAAAAGCCGTCGGTGTGTTTTGAGCGCACTGTGTCATCCCACATAGCGCGCGAGAAAACATCGTTGCGCTGGGTGAACCGTTCGAATTCTTCGGTGGTTTCAATGCCTGCGGCGGCGTCACCTGTCTGGCGGTGGTCGGGGTGGTTGGAGGGATAGCTCATTTGGTGACGCTACCGGGGGATGTCGCCACAGGCAATCGCTAAGGTCGCAAACGAGTGCGACGGGCGCTGCGCGGCACCGCACCTAGGGATAAGTAAATGGAGAGAGTAAAATGCGCGTTGGATTTATTGGCCTTGGAAATGTCGGTGGCAAATTATCAGGCAGCTTGTTGCGCAATGGCGTGGCGTTGACGGTGTTGGATTTGAACCCGGATTTGGTTGCTGCAAAGGTAGCCGAGGGTGCATTGGCTGCGGCGGATGCGTCACAGCTGATGCGGGACTGTGATGTTGTTATCACCTGCCTGCCAAACCCGGCGGCTTCGGATGTGGTGATGCAGCAGATGTTGCCGGAAATATCCACCGGTAAAATCTGGATGGAGATGTCGACAACCGATGCCGACGAAGTGCGCCGTTTGGGCGGGCTGGTTGCGGCACGTGGGGGCGCGGCGGTGGATTGCCCGGTTTCGGGCGGTTGTCATCGCGCCGATACCGGCAATATCAGCATTTTCGCGGGTTGTGAGCGGGAGGCGTTTGATCGCATTCTGCCGCTGCTGACCGTCATGGGGCGGCGCATTTTGCACACTGGTGAATTGGGGTCGGCCAGTATTTTGAAGGTCATCACCAACTATCTGGCCACCGCCAATCTGGTGAGCTGTGCCGAGGCGCTGACCGTGGCCAAAGGCGCGGGCATGGATTTGGGCGTGACCTATGAGGCGATCAAAATGTCGTCGGGCACGTCGTTTGTGCATGAAACCGAAAGTCAGGTGATCCTGAATGGCAGCCGCGATATTTCGTTCACCATGGATTTGGTGGCCAAGGATATCGGCCTGTTTCAGGACGTGGCCGACCGCGCCAATATCGCATTGGATATTAGCCCATTGTTGGTTGGTATCTTTGCTGATGGTATTGAGCGCTATGGCCCGCGCGAGTTGTCACCGAACATCATTCGCCGACTTGAGGACGCCACCGGCCTCGACATTCGGGCCCAGGGGTTTCCAGCGGAAATGTCGGATGATGAACCCGAAGAGGCAGGCGGCGAGGTGCGTGTAGCCCGTCAGGCTGCGGTTTAGGCTGTTCCCTAGGCCGGTTTCAGGCTAAGCCCGCCAACGCGCCGGTCTGGCGTACGAAATTCGGGGATGGAACATGAACGATGAAGTCTTGGCGGTGGTGTCTGTGTCGCAAGTACGCCGTTGGCTGGGGGTCGGAATCCTGGCTGCAATCGGTGTCATGTTGCTCTACCTCGCATTTTCGACATCGCCGGATTTCAGGGCCCAGCTGTTTTTGATTGGTGTTGGCGCCGCAGCCATCTGGCTGGCGGATAAAATGCGCCGGGCAACGGGCCTGTGGATTGAACTGACAGCAACCGAACTTCGTGACAGCAACGGGCGGCTGATCGTCAAGGTCGACGACATCAAGTCGGTGGATTCCGGGTTTCTGGCGTTCAAACCATCAAACGGGTTTCTGATCCGCTCGGCGGCGCGGCAGTCACGTGTTTGGCAACCCGGTCTGTGGTGGCGCTTTGGTAAAAGCATCGGCATTGGCGGCGTGACGCCGGGGTCGCAGACCAAGGCAATGTCACAGATAATCCAAATGATCATCGTGACCAGAGATCACGAATCCTAATGGTAATCGTGACCAGAGATCACGACTCCCAAACTACCTGAGGTGCGAAACGTGGCCGGGTAAAGACGAAGTTGTCCAGCGACAGTGTCTCAAGGCCAACTTTGTAAACTGGGAAAAACGAATTTGTCGTTTCAACTAGAATGACGCGTTCGGCATTCGGCATGGCTGGCAATTTATCGTTCAGCAATAGCACCTCTGCCGAGGTCAACGGCATAATGTCGCCGCGTGATTCGGACCAGTCACGATAGAACCGATTGTCGTCTTCGTTCCAGCGCACCACGGTCACCCGTAATGTGGTCGAAGACGTGGCGTGCGTCAGCAGCCGGTGCAGCGAGTACATGCTGTCCAGATAATTATCATTGATTGGATCGGTTTCTCGCGAAATCAGATCGCCGATTGTATAGGCGGCCTTGAGGTTGATCGAGCTTTGCCGATAGCCGTCAAAAAAGACATAGCTTGCCATGAATGCCCAGAACAGCATCGGCATGACCAAGATGAATTCGACCGAGACACTGGCGTCTGTTTCGGCGCGAAAGACCCGTAGACGGGCTTTGATTTCTGAAAGGCATTCCATCACTGCGGCTCCTGTACAAAGGCCGTTGTTGAGACCAAGGCGTATTGGCCACCGGTTCCGCTGGCCAGATCAGCCCCCAAGCCGCTGGTTGGGAACACCGGGTCAAATTTGGCGCAGGCCCGAAGGATCATTAGTTCGTTGTCCAGGCCGTTTACAAACGCGCGGACCGGAGCAACTTCTACAGATTTATCTGTGCAATCGGCTTCGGCCGGAATAGCGGTCCAATTGCGCGGATCGACCTGGATCATCTCAAGACGCAGGTTGTCCGCGCAATTGTCGATAAACCCGGCGCGAACACAGATCATGTTTTTGATCTCGTCATGTTGCGGCGCCGTGCCGGTGCCAAGACGAATGTCGCGTACTGTCAGGTCCACCGCACGTTCCAGCATCGAGTGACGCAGGTTGACAAATGACAGCTCAATTCCAGAGAGCAGGAAAAGCAGCATGATCGGAAAGGTGATGGCAAATTCAACGGTTGCCGACCCCTTTTCTGAGCGTCTGAATCGTCGCAGCGGATGTCGCAGTGATGATATCATTGGGTCAACCTCAATTGTCTAATAGACGATGCTATGGCATCGAATGCATGAACAATTTCCACACCTGATACACTAAAGAAGTGGCTGGCCGAGCTGGCACAATCCTTCAGGACCACCTCACCGTCAGACGGGGCCTCAAAGGCGATGGTATAGATCAATACCGAATTGTTTTTTGCCGCTTCGCAGATGGCATGGGTGCGCGCATTCTTGGTTGTGGTGCCAACACTGCTTCTCACATCGTAGTACCAGTCATTCCGTGCCGTGCTGTCGTACATCCATGGGTAGTAGTGATTGTAAAGGTTCCATTTTATAGATGTGTAGGCCCACAAATCAGGATAGCTGACGATTTCGGCGCTACCGGGCTCGTCAACAACAGCTGTGCTTGCGACTGTTTGATAGCGTTTGCACGATCCATTTCGGCGATATGATTTACAGACCCGTTCATAGGTGGTTTCTTCGTATGTGCCTTCGCCATAGGCGTGATCGTGCCAGCGGTCATACTGAAACTGGTCACCTGGCCAAAAGAACATCCCTTCCTGGGTGATTCCGTCGTTGTCTTTGTCATCTTCATCAAGACCAATATAGACCGAATATTCCTCTTGTTCATTGTTCCACCAGATGTTGGAATCACCGGTGCGAAAATCGTCTTCGATGAAATATTGCGATGTGTTTTTGCCGTCTGTCATCAAAACGATAACCTTGATGGTTTCGCCATCGTTATAGGTATGGGGGCGTTGGGCGAAATCTGAACTGATAAAATTGTTTCCGATCATGTTTGTGACAGCAGGCTTAAGGCTTGGATCCAACAAGGCTGTGCCCCATTTCATGCCCACATCGATGGACGTATTGCCTCTGGCTTCAAAGCTCGAGATAAAGCTCTTGAGCGCATCGCGGTCCTTTTGCAAAACCATCATTTCACGGCCAGAGTCATAATCTTCGCACACTGGGCTGCTGACCAATTTTTCGGGGTCATCGTCGCGACCATCCCGATTATACCAAGGGTCGAAATGCATGGTGCGTTGCATTTCGACATCAAGGTCGAGTGATGTGGTGTTGAAATCGGATGACTCAAAGTTGATGCAGCGCGAATAGCCGTCCTCATTCAAAGTGCCGTCGTACTCTTGGGAAACCGTAAGTTCGTCAAAAAGATACTGAGGTGCAGAGACTTGCGTGGCGTAGGGCACGATCGAGATCGACACTTTGCCCTCGACACTGTTGTCCATCATTGTATCGATGAAATCGCGTGCGGCGACTTTCAGGTTGGTCAGGCGGCTGTTGCTGCCCATTGAGCCGGAAACATCCAAAATCAGCGAGATTTCAACGCCATCAATGCGTTCTTCGGCTGTTCCGGTGGCGGGCGCTTCCAGGGTGTCGACACCGGTCATGCGCATGAACTGGGTTTGTATTGTTGAGCTGGCCAATGCAGACACAACCCGGTAGCCCAAACCGTCATCAACGGTCACAGATATCAGGAATTCTGACAGGCCGGCTTTGTTGAAATAGTCTTCGACGACGGCCTCTGGGTTCAGTGTCTGGTCAAGATCCGCAGCCGCCAAAACGGCGCGATCAAGGGTCGATTGCAAATTGCTCCGATCCCGTTCGAACCGCATCAGATCAATGCCGATGCCGCCCATCATGAGGATCAGGATAAAGATGTAGACGCCGAAAACCAGCATCACGCCACTATCGTCTTTTACAAAGCACTTTAGAGAGCGGGCAAAGCGGGACCGCCGAACGAAAGCTGTCATTTGGTCAGCAGTGTCCGAGTTTTCAGTATTCGGGTACATGGCTTTCCTTTCTCGCCGCTAACGGAATCGTTGATAACGGCTGGACGCAAAGTTTCCTGCCTGTATTGACCCACAAACGTGACCAAAATTGGGCACGGATGCAGCAATACAAGGCCCATTGAAGTGAATCGTTCGACGATCCGCAGCCACAGCCCTGGTTGTTGAACAGGCGGAAACAGTCAGGCGGAAACTGCGGATTTGGATTGGAAAGGTATTTTTGTTTCGCGTATTTTGCGATTCGCCTAAAAAAGCCGCACAATTTCATCGTCTCGTCATACTCTAGGAGCCACAACTGTACCCAAAGTGAGTCGTTAATTTTGAAAAGGGATGTGTATGACCCAGATTGTTGAGCCAAGCTTTCGTGAAAGTGTTGATCTGATGTTTAACAGGGCGGTGGCCTTGATGGACCTGCCCCCAGGGCTCGAAGAGAAAATCAGGGTTTGCAATGCGACCTATACCGTGCGCTTTGGTGTGCGGCTGCGTGGCCAGATCCAAACCTTTACTGGCTACCGATCTGTGCATTCAGAACATATGGAGCCGGTAAAAGGCGGTATTCGTTTCGCCATGAGCGTCAATCAGGACGAGGTCGAGGCGCTGGCGGCGCTGATGACCTATAAATGCGCCTTGGTCGAGGCGCCGTTCGGCGGTTCAAAGGGCGGGTTGCGCATTGATCCGCGCCAATATGAAGAACACGAATTGGAACGGATCACCCGACGCTTTGCCTATGAACTGGCAAAACGCGACCTGATTCACCCATCACAAAACGTACCGGCCCCGGATATGGGGACTGGCGAACGTGAAATGGCCTGGATCGCCGATCAATACGCGCGAATGAACACCACCGACATCAATGCCAAGGCTTGCGTGACCGGCAAACCGCTGAACGCCGGCGGCATTTCCGGTCGGGTCGAGGCGACAGGTCGCGGTGTGCAATATGCCTTGCAGGAATTCTTTCGGGATCCGGAGGGCATGAAAAAGGCCAACATGACCGGCACGCTTGATGGCAAGCGGGTGATCGTGCAGGGGCTTGGCAATGTGGGCTATCACGCGGCCAAATTCCTCTCCGAAGAGGATGGCTCGATTATCATCGGTATTATTGAACGCGATGGCGCCTTGTCTAACCCAGCCGGTCTGGACGTCGAGGCGGTGCATCAGTGGATCGTCAAACATGGCGGCATCACCGGCTATCCCGATGCCACTCATACTGCCGAGGGGGCCGCGGTTCTTGAAGAAGACTGTGACATTCTTATTCCGGCGGCTCTTGAGGGGGTTATCAACCTGTCCAATGCGGCCCGTATCAGGGCGCCGCTGATCATCGAGGCGGCCAATGGTCCGGTGACTGCGGGCGGCGACGCAATTTTGCGCGACAAAGGCACGGTTATCATTCCCGATATGTATGCCAATGCGGGTGGGGTGACGGTTTCCTATTTTGAATGGGTCAAGAACCTTAGTCATATCCGCTTTGGTCGGATGCAACGGCGCCAGGAAGAGTCGCGTCATCAGCTGGTGATCGACGAATTGACACGTCTTGACGAACACATGGGGGATGCCTGGTCGATGACGCCGGAATTCAAAAATAAGTATCTGCGCGGAGCTGGTGAGTTGGAGCTGGTGCGGTCAGGTTTAGATGACACGATGCGCATTGCCTACCAGTCCATGCGCGAAGTCTGGCACAGTCGCGATGATGTTCAGGATTTGCGCACTGCCGCTTATCTGGTGTCGATCGGCAAGGTTGCGGCCAGCTATCGCGCCAAAGGTCTTTAACCCAGATTGCACTAACCCCGGCCCGACACGCAGACGATTGGGCTGGGGACAGGAATATTTGAAAGAAAGCGGCGGCAGGACGACCTATTATTGCTCTTCTTACTTAAGAGATACGTCATTGGTTGCCCGCTGACCTGAAAATGTCGAAAAGAGGCGCCTCAGGCATTGATACTTCGGGATCAAGTTGGTCTTATCCGTCCAACACAGTCAGGAGTCGCAATCATGGGATCACTAAAGGGACGCTTTTCCGGTCTTCGGGTGCTGAAAGAAGGCCTGACTGGCAACAAAGGTTGGGGGCCCCATTGGCGTGACCCTGAACCCAAGGCCGAATATGATATTCTGATCATTGGCGGTGGTGGTCATGGTCTGGCAACAGCGCATTATCTGGCGAGCGTGCATGGGCTGACCAATGTGGCGGTGCTCGAAAAAGGTTATATCGGCGGCGGTAACATTGGCCGGAACACGACGATTGTACGGGCAAACTATTTCCTGCCGGGCAATTCGGAATTTTATTCGCATTCTCTCAAGCTTTGGGAGGGGCTTGAGCAGGATCTGAATTATAACGTCATGCATTCGCAGCGCGGCGTGTTCAATCTGTTCCATTCCGACGGTCAGCGTGATGCCTTTGCGCGGCGCGGCAATGCGATGATCAATCAGGGCGATGACGCGATCCTGCTGGATCGTGACGGGGTACGCAAACATCTGCCTTATCTGGACTACGACAATGTGCGGTTCCCGATCTTTGGGGGCTTGTATCATCCACGCGGCGGCACCGCGCGTCACGATGCGGTGGCCTGGGGCTATGCGCGCGGCGCTGACAGTCGCGGCGTCGATATCCTGCAAAACTGCGAAGTCACTGGCATAGATATAGTTGGCGGCGTGGTCAAAGGTGTGCAAACCACACGTGGTGCGATCAAGGCCAAAAAGGTTGCTATCGTGGTTGCGGGTCGATCCGGACAGGTGGCGGCGATGGCCGGAATGCGCCTGCCGATTGAGAGCCATGTGTTGCAGGCCTTTGTCACCGAAGGGTTAAAACCAGTGATTGATCATGTGGTGACCTTTGGCATGGGGCATTTTTATATCAGCCAGTCCGATAAGGGCGGATTGGTGTTTGGCGGCGATCTCGACTCATATGCCACCTATGCGGCGCGCGGCAATCTGCCGATGGTGGAACATGTGATGGAGGCCGGCATGACCCTGATGCCGATGATCGGCAAGGCCAAGATTCTGCGATCCTGGGGCGGTATCATGGACATGACGCCGGATGGTTCGCCCATCATCGACAAGACCGAAATTGACGGTCTCTATATAGATTGCGGCTGGTGTTATGGCGGGTTCAAGGCGGTGCCAGCATCCGGTCATTGTTTTGCGCATCTGATTGCCACCGATCGCCCGCATGAGGCGGCAACCGGGTTCCGGATGGATCGGTTTCGCACTGGTTATGGGATTTTGGATGAAGAGGGCACTGGCTCTCAGCATAACACGCATTAGGGCCGGAATGATGGATTTAGGTATTTTTGACGAGAAGAAGCAGGGGCGTGGCGTATGAGGATCAACTGTCCGATTTGCGGTGAGCGTGATCAGCGCGAGTTTTATTATCGTGGCGCGGCTTTGACGCGGCCTGATCCGGATGCGGGCGAGGGCGCGTGGGACGAGTATGTTTATCTGCGAGATAATCCAGCCGGGGAAACCCGGGATTTGTGGTATCATGTGGCCGGGTGCAGCGGCTGGATCGTGGTAACCCGCAATACGCTGAGCCATGCGATTACGGCGACTGAACTGGTGGAAAACACATGAGGGTCGCGGGCAAAGGTCTGATTGACCGGTCGGCACCGGTTTCGTTCACATTTGATGGTGTTGGATATAGCGGCTTTGAAGGTGACACGCTGGCCAGCGCGCTTTTGGCCAATGACGTACGGTTGGTCGGGCGTTCGTTCAAATATCACCGTCCACGCGGGGTTTTGACCGCCGGCAGTGAAGAGCCAAATGCGCTAATGACCATCGGGTCGGGCGCGGCGCAGGACCCAAATGTACGGGCCACTGTGCAGGAATTATACAACGGATTGCAGGCGCGCAGCCAGAACCGTTGGCCATCGCTGGGGTTTGACGTGATGTCTGTCACTGATCTGGCAGCGCCGTTTCTGGGGGCCGGGTTTTATTACAAAACCTTTATGTGGCCGCGGGCGTTCTGGGAAAAGCTGTATGAGCCGGTCATTCGGCGGG
This sequence comes from Granulosicoccus sp., assembly GCA_047623555.1. Classification (GTDB taxonomy): domain Bacteria; phylum Pseudomonadota; class Alphaproteobacteria; order Rhodobacterales; family Rhodobacteraceae; genus NORP181. The sequence goes on along the minus strand of JBLHMP010000041.1, from coordinate 22,362 downwards.
CTGCTGGTCTTGGCGCGTTGTCGGGCGAAAATAACGCCGACAAATACGAACGCGCCTATGCGTTTTGCGATCTTTTGGTGATTGGTGCCGGGCCTGCCGGTCTGATGGCGGCGCTGGTGGCGGGGCGGGCCGGGGCCGATGTTATTGTCGCTGACGAAGACAGCCGCATGGGCGGGCGTTTGCTGGCCGAGACTTATGAAGTCGATGGCAAGCCTGGCACGATCTGGGTCGACGGTGTGCTGAACGAACTACGCAACATGGATAATGTGCGGCTGATGACCCGCAGCACGGTTACCGGCGCCTATGATCAGGGCACTTACGGTTTACTGGAACGGGTCGGGCATCATGGGCTGCGGGCCAAGGGGGCGCCGCTCGAAACCTTCTGGCGGATTTCGACAAAACGGACGGTGTTGGCGGCAGGTGCGTTGGAGCGCCCGGTGGCGTTTCAAAACAATGACCGGCCGGGGATTATGACGGCGGGTGCGGTTCGGGCCTATCTGAACCGCTGGGGCGTGAGCCCGGGCCACGCCGTGACGGTGTTTGGCAATAATGACGACGCGCACCGCACGGCGCATGATCTGGTGTCGGCGGGCGTGCATGTGACCGCGATGATTGATAGCCGCCACGACGCGCCAACATCGGATGTGTTTACTGTATATAGAGGCGCACAGGTGTGTGGCAGCGCCGGGCGGCGCGGGCTGGAGAGCATTACCATTCGTTCAATCAGTGGCGAGGAAAAGATCCAGACCGATTGTCTGGCCATGTCTGGTGGCTGGAATCCGACGGTGCATTTGACCTGCCATATGAATGGTCGCCCGACGTGGCGCGACGATATCCTGAGCTTTGTGCCAACACCGGGGACTGTTCCGGGGCTGACCGCAGCCGGGGCCTGCAATGGCGCGTTTTCCACCGCGGCCTGTTTGCGCGAGGGCGCTGAGGCCGCGCAACAGGCGCTGGGCGATCTGGGTTTGACTGCCAAAGATGTTGTCGTGCCCGTGGCCGAGGATACGCCGTATGTTCTGGCGCCGCTTTGGACGGTTCCGGGCAATGGGCGGGCTTGGCTTGATTTTCAGAACGATGTTACCGTCAAAGACGTAAAACAAGCGGCGACAGAAAACTTCCGCTCGGTCGAGCATATGAAACGCTATACCACCCAAGGCATGGCCACCGATCAGGGCAAGAATTCCAATGTCGGGGCTTTGGCGGTTCTGGCCGATGCCACCGGGCGCGGCATTCCTGAGACCGGCACAACTACGTTTCGCCCGCCCTATAGTCCGGTGGCGATTGCCGCCTTTGGGGCAGGGGCACAAGGCGCTGGGTTCGCGCCGAAACGCTATATGACGTCGCATAAGGCATCCGTGGAACGCGGCGCGCCGATGATCGAGGTTGGGCTTTGGTATCGGCCAAGTTACTTCCCGGCCCCGGGTGAAACCAACTGGCGGCAATCTTGTGACCGCGAGGTCAATATGGTGCGCGAAAGCGTTGGCATTTGTGATGTTTCGACCCTTGGCAAGATCGACATTCAGGGCGCTGATGCCGCCGAATTCCTTGATTTTGTCTATACCAATATGTTCAGCACGCTGAAAGTTGGCCGGGTGCGTTATGGTCTGATGTTGCGCGAAGACGGGTTTGTCATGGATGACGGCACCACCGCGCGGCTCACCGAAACGCATTTTGTGATGACAACGACGACGGCGGGCGCCGGAGAGGTGATGCGCCATCTGGACTTTGCGCAACAGGCGTTGCGGCCCGATCTGGATGTGTCGTTTATCTCGGTCACCGAACAATGGGCGCAGTTTGCGGTCGCCGGGCCAAAGGCGCGTGATTTGCTAAACGAGATTCTAGACACACCGCTAAACCCGGACGATTGGCCATTTATGGCCTGTGGTGATGTTGCGGTCGGCGGCGTTGCGGCGCGGCTTTTCCGCATCTCGTTCTCGGGTGAACATGCCTATGAAATCGCCATTCCGGCGCGGTATGGCGACAGCCTGTTCCGGCAACTTTTGGAGCGGGCCGAGGCGCTGGGCGGTGGGCCATACGGCATGGAGGCGCTGAATATTCTGCGGATCGAAAAGGGCTTTATCACCCACGCAGAAATTCACGGGCGGATCACCGCGTTTGATATTGGCATGGGGCGGATGGTGTCAGCCAAAAAGGACTGTATCGGCAAAACCATGTCGGAACGTCCCGGATTGCTTGATCCGAACCGCGAACAATTGGTTGGGTTAAAACCGGTTGGGGCGGTGAAACAACTGACCTCGGGCGCGTTTCTGTTTGATGACGGCGCTGATCCGGTGCGGGTGAATGCGCAGGGTTATGTGACCTCGGTGGGCTTTTCGCCGACGCTGGGGCATTTCATGGGGCAGGCGTTTTTGCAGAACGGACCGGCGCGCTATGGCGAAACGATAAAGATGGTGGACCATTTGCGCGGTATTGAAACGCTGTGCGAGGTGGTGGCCCCAGTGGTGTTTGATCCAACAGGAGGTCGCGTTCGTGGTTGATTTGGTTGCACGATCTGCATGCATTGGGCTGTTGCCGTTGTCTGTCGGCGACGTCACGCTGAGCGAAGTAACTCCGGGCGCGATGACGTCGATTGCTCCGTTCAAAGGTCACGACACGGCGGCATCATCCGGATTGAAGGCGGCGCATGGCATGGCGATGCCTGCGTTTAATCGCGCCACTGGCAAGGCCGAAGCGCGCGCCATATGGCTGTCACGCGGGCAGGTGATGTTGGTGGGCCCTTACCCTGATGCGAGCCTGTCCGGGCATGCCGCCATGACCGATCAGGCCGATGCCTGGGCGGTTGTGCGCCTTGAGGGGGCCGGGTCTGAGGACGTTCTTGCGCGGCTGATTCCGGTGGATGTGCGGGTCTCTGTGTTCAAACGGGGCCACACGATGCGCACGGACCTTTTGCACATGATGGCGTCCGTCACGCGCATCGGAGACACTGCGTTTCAGATCATGGTGTTCCGGTCGATGGCGGAAACGTTAGTGCATGATCTGAAATCGGCGATGGAAGGTGTGGCGTCGCGGCGTTAGACTGTCGCGACCCACCTGATTCCGGAGTTTCCAAATGATCCGCCTTGCCCTTGTTGTCTCTTTGCTAGCCGCGCCCGTTTTGGCGGCTGAAACCAAAGAACAAAGTTGCCGCTATCAGGCCGATTTGGTCGCTGCAATCCAACTGGCCCGCAAGGACCGCGTTAAAGAACGCGAAGTTCCGGCGCATATTGCCGCCACCAACCCGGCCTGGCCTGCCAATTACAACGCGGCGATTCCGCTGCTCACGCCGTGGGTTTATGACCAAAAACGACGGGTCATTCGCAACGACGACCTGTCTGCGGTATTTCTCGAACAGTGTTTGCAGAACTGAAACCAGCCCAATATAATACGGCATGAGCCTGCCCCCCGGATTCTTAGATGAACTGCGTAGCCGCGCCAGCCTGTCTCAGGTTGTCGGGCGAAAAGTCATGTGGGACACGCGCAAGTCCAATCAGGGCAAGGGCGACATGTGGGCGCCTTGCCCGTTCCATCAGGAAAAATCCGCGAGCTTTCATGTCGATGACAAGAAAGGGTTTTATTACTGCTTTGGCTGTCACGCCAAGGGCGACGCCATTTCGTTTGTGCGCGAAACCGAGAATGTCAGCTTTATGGAAGCGGTGGAAATTTTGGCCCGCGAGGCTGGCATGCCGATGCCGGCACGCGACCCAAAGGCGCAGGAAAAATCAGATCGCCGGTCGTTGCTGGCCGATGTCATGGAACAGGCGGTGCAATTTTTCCGCCTGCAGCTGAAAACCAATGTCGCAACCGAAGCCCGCGAATACCTGACCCGGCGCGGGCTAAAGGCCGACGCGCTTGAGCGTTGGGAAATTGGGTTCGCGCCGAATGCCTGGCAGAACCTATGGGATCATCTGCGCGGCAAAGGCGTCGCCGAAGATCTGATAATGGGCGCTGGATTGGCCAAGCCTTCGACTAAAGGTGGCAAACCATATGACACGTTCCGCGGCCGCATCATGTTTCCGATCCGCGATGCACGCGGCCGTGCGATTGCCTTTGGTGGCCGCGCGATGGACCCTAATGACAACGCCAAATACCTGAATTCGCCGGAAACCGAATTGTTTGATAAAGGCCGGAGCCTGTATAATCAGGCCCCGGCGCGCACTGCTGCGGGCAAAGGTCAGCCGCTGATTGTTGCCGAAGGGTACATGGATGTGATCGCGCTGGTCTCGGGTGGGTTTGACGCTTGCGTCGCGCCATTGGGGACCGCGATTACCGAAACTCAGCTGCAAATGATGTGGCGGATCCATCCGGAACCTTTGATCGCCTTGGACGGCGATACTGCGGGTCTGCGCGCGGCGATGCGGTTGATTGATCTGGCTTTGCCGCTGCTTGAGGCCGGGCAATCCCTGCGCTTTGTGATTTTGCCCGACGGCAAAGACCCGGATGATCTGATCCGCTCTGAAGGTAAATCAGCGGTGCAAAAGCTGTTGGATAATGCCCTGCCGATGGTGCGTTTGCTGTGGCAGCGCGAAACCGAAGGGCGGGTGTTTGACAGCCCGGAACGCAAGGCGGCGCTTGATAAATCCCTGCGCGAAAAGATCAAACTGATCCGTGATCCGTCGATCCGGGGGCATTACGGGCAGGAAATCAAAAACCTGCGTTGGGAGCTTTTTACCCCAAAACGCACGGCCAAACGGGCAAAATGGACGCCAGGCAAGAAAGCTCCAGAACCGGCGATGCCCGGCACCAAAGCCTCGGTTTTGGCGGCCGGTAGCAGTGCCGAGGACAATTTGCGCGTCGCGGTAATTTTGGCCAGCATCATTGCGACCCCTGAAATTATTGGAGAATTTGAGTCTGGGCTAGAGCGGATGACCTGCCGAGATCCGCGCCATGCGCGCCTGCGCGACGTTGTTCTGCGCCACTCAACTGGGGAACCCGGGGCGCTCGGTGACAAAATCAGTGATATTCTTGGCCCCGAAACCCTTGAAAACCTGCATGCCCTTGGCCATGTCGCAATTAGCCCCTGTGTGCGTGATCCCGGAAACCTTGAACTGGCCCGAATGACGTTGAACGATGAATTGGCGAAATTGGAAACACGTTATGGGTTGATCGCCGAAATCGCAGATGCGGCAGAAGACCTAACTGGCGTGGCAGATGAGGCCGTGACCTGGCGGCTTGGTCAGGCGGCCGAAGCCCGCAATAAGGCCGAGCGGAGTGAACATGAGGATACCGCGGAATATGACATCGCAGACAGTGGCGCACGAATCAGTCGCGACGAACGAAATGCCCTTGATGACCTTCTTGAGCAGATCAATAGTGCGAAACAGCAACGCTGAGGCGTTTTGGTAAAGAATTACTAAAGAAAAACAGATAGACGGGTGGCCGAATCACTCGTTAGCCCGGATGATTCGTTAAGAGCGAATCACCGTTACCCCGCGCAGGAGCATCACATGGCCCCCAAAGATAACGACGACCGCAAGGCAGACGACCAGGACCCCGAAATTTCTCTGGACATGAGTCAGGCCGCCGTCAAAAAGATGATCGGCGATGCGCGCGAAAAAGGTTACATCACCTACGATCAACTGAATAAGGTTTTGCCGCCCGATCAGGTTAGCTCTGAGCAGATCGAAGATGTAATGTCGATGTTGTCTGAAATGGGCATCAACATCATCGAGGACGACGAGGCCGAAGAGGAAGAGCAAAAAGGCTCAACCGAAGTTGCAACCACCGCAGGCGCGCGCGAAGTCACGCTTGCCGCATCGACCGCCGAAAAACTGGACCGCACCGACGACCCTGTGCGCATGTACCTGCGCGAAATGGGCAGTGTCGAGTTGCTGTCGCGCGAAGGCGAGATTGCGATTGCCAAACGCATCGAGGCCGGTCGCAACACCATGATCGCCGGTCTGTGCGAAAGCCCGCTGACCTTTCAGGCGGTCACGATCTGGCGCGACGAACTTTTGTCCGAGGACATTTTGCTGCGCGATGTGATTGATCTGGAAACCACATTTGGTGAGCAGCTTGAAGAAGAAAGCAACGATGAGGAAGAACCCGTTGTTGGAGCCGCTCCTGCTGCGGATGGCGAAGCTAAGCCCGAAGCCGAAAAGGCCCAGGAGCTGGACGCTGACGGCAACCCGATAAACAACGATGACGATGACGATGACGAGGAAGAACAGGTCAACATGTCGCTTGCGGCAATGGAGGCTGCGCTGAAAGATCAGGTGCTTGAGACGCTTGAGCTGATCGCTAATGACTACGCGCAATTGTCAGAAATGCAGGACAGCCGGATTTCGGCAACGCTGAATGAGGACAAGTCGTTCTCAAAGAAAGATGAAGCCAAATATCAGGCACTGCGCTCTGAAATTGTGGTGTTGGTCAATGGCTTGCACCTGCATAACAACCGGATTGACGCGTTGATTGACCAGCTTTACGGCATCAACCGCCGGGTGATGGCCCTAGACGGTTCGATGGTGAAACTGGCGGATCAGGCGCGTATCAACCGCCGTGAATTCATCGAGGCCTATCGTGGCCGTGAACTTGACCCGAACTGGCTGTCGGACATGGGCGAAAAGCCCGGTCGTGGCTGGCAGATGTTCATCGAACGCTCGACCCCCAAAGTCGAAGAGCTGCGTGCAGATATGGCACAGATTGGCCAATATGTCGGTTTGGATACCCCTGAATTCCGTCGCATTGTTCAGCAGGTTCAAAAGGGCGAAAAAGAGGCGCGTCAGGCCAAGAAAGAAATGGTCGAGGCAAATCTGCGTCTGGTTATTTCAATCGCCAAAAAATACACCAACCGCGGCCTGCAATTTCTTGATCTTATTCAAGAAGGTAACATTGGCCTGATGAAGGCCGTCGATAAATTCGAATATCGCCGTGGCTATAAATTTTCGACCTATGCGACCTGGTGGATCCGTCAGGCGATCACCCGGTCGATTGCCGATCAGGCGCGCACCATCCGTATTCCGGTGCATATGATCGAGACGATCAACAAACTGGTGCGGACCGGGCGGCAAATGCTGCACGAAATTGGTCGCGAACCAACGCCGGAAGAATTGGCAACCAAGTTGCAGATGCCGTTGGAAAAAGTTCGCAAGGTGATGAAGATTGCCAAAGAACCGATTTCACTGGAAACCCCGATTGGCGACGAAGAAGACAGCCAGCTTGGCGATTTCATCGAAGACAAAAATGCGGTTCTACCGTTGGAAAGCGCCATTCAGGAGAACCTGAAGGAAACCACAACACGGGTTCTGGCCTCGCTTACGCCACGCGAAGAACGGGTTTTGCGGATGCGGTTTGGCATCGGTATGAACACCGACCATACGCTGGAAGAGGTTGGACAACAGTTCAGCGTAACCCGCGAACGGATCCGTCAGATCGAGGCCAAGGCCCTGCGCAAACTGAAGCACCCTAGCCGCAGCCGCAAATTGCGCAGTTTCCTGGATCAGTAATTGCCAAAACGACAGAATTTGCGGGCTCCCTTGGTTAACTGAGGCCCGCATTTCTAAATTGCCAGACCAGAATAAACTTCTGTCCCTGCGGTAAATATCCCGTGAGGGCCGATAGCTTTGTCTAATCTACGTCGGTACACTTTTGTTTGATAAATTCGGAGTATTTTTTTTATGAAAAGCGTAAAACACCTATGCCTTGTTCTGACTATTGCCGCGATGCCGCAATCCGGGCATGCCTTTGCTGCCACTAATGGTCTGTTTGTCGAACCGGTCGGCGGAGTGGTCTTTGAAGTCAGTGACTGGAGAGGTGCACGTGCCCCGGCCTATTGGTGTGCCGCCGCCAACTTTGCAAAGCGTGAACTAAAAGCCGGGTGGAAAGATACATTGTATATCGTACGCACCAAAGGGCCCAGCACGACGACTAAGGGATCTGGGGTTCAGTATACTATTGATGCGGCCGCGGCGGGCGTTGCTCCGGCGAAAAAGCTGGGCAGTATGGAGGTGTTTGCAGTTGGCGATAACATGACACTTCAGCAGGCTAACAGTTATTGCCGATAGCTTGAACGGTAACGAAATTTTAACGAAACTGGTGCCATGAGGTGGAATAAAATGTTTAAGATTAAACGCTTGCTACTTGCTTTGCTTTTGTTGTCAATCCCAACTTGGGCCTTTTCCTGGTATGCTTGGAACAAATATGAGGTTTTTCCGCTGTCGGATTCTGTGTTTGAAGTTGTTGAACGCCCTGGATCTACTGGGGGCGCTAATCATTATTGGTGTGGGGCAGGGGACTATGCCCAAAGGGTATTGAAGACTAAGACAAATCAGAAAATCTATATCTGGAAAGCCATTGGTAAGAGTATCACCGATCCCCGCCGCAGGGCAGTGCAATTTTCACTAAGCGCGCCAGCCAATCCTAGCGCTTCGCCGGGATATTCACTTTCTGTCAAAGCCGTGGGCGACAGCCTGTCAACGGCAGCTGCACAGCGATATTGTTATGACAACATTGAAAGAGAATGCCTGATAAGTCTTCTTTGCGACTAGGTCGCCGTCAAACAACATAGAGGCTGCACAGAGTCTGTGCTGCCTCTATGTTGCGGTTTAATTTCTGCTCTACCCAAACCCTAGCGTGTGGCCTATAGTTGTGGATAAGTGGGCCATAGCGCCTACAACAAGAGGCAGAAAACAACGAGGGGGACGGCTATGCGCTGCCCGTTTTGCGGAAATATCGATACTCAGGTTAAGGACTCGCGTCCGGCCGAGGACCACGTTTCAATCAGGAGGCGCCGGTTCTGCCCGGCCTGTGGCGGACGTTTCACCACCTATGAACGCGTGCAGCTGCGCGATCTGGTGGTCATCAAATCATCAGGAAAACGCGAAGAATTTGACCGGGACAAGCTTGAGCGCTCAATTCGCATCTCTATGCAAAAGCGCCCGATTGAATCGGAACGCATTGATCAGATGATCTCAGGCATCGTGCGGCGACTTGAAAGCCTTGGCGAAACCGACATCAAATCCCACCATATTGGTGAGATCGTGATGGAGGCGCTGGCCCGGATCGACACCGTGGCCTATGTGCGTTTTGCCAGTGTTTACAAAAACTTCCAGGCCGCAGATGATTTTGAGGACTTTGTCCACGAATTGCGACCCGACACTCAGACCGAAGAGTGACCGACACCGACTCTGGCACCGATCACCGGTTCATGGCGCTGGCCCTTTCGTTAGGGCGGCGCGGACAGGGGGCGTGTTGGCCTAATCCGGCTGTGGGTTGCGTGATCGTGCTTGGCGGGCGTGTTGTTGGGCGTGGCTGGACACAACCCGGCGGGCGTCCACATGCGGAAGCGGTTGCGCTGGCGCAGGCTGGTGCACAGGCGCGCGGGGCGACGGTCTATGTGACGCTGGAGCCTTGTGCGCATCACGGCAAAACGCCGCCCTGTGCTGAGGCATTAATTGCTGCGGGTGTGGCACGAGTTGTCGGCGCGGTCCAGGATTGCGATGGCCGTGTGGCCGGGCAGGGCTTTGCTATGTTGATGGCCGCTGGCATCGACGTAACCACCGGGGTGCATGCCGCCAAAGCAGCGCATGATCACGCCGGGTTTTTCCTAAGAACTGAATCCGGGCGTCCGATGGTGACGCTAAAAATGGCCAGCAGCTTTGATGGGCGCAGCGCCACTGCCACCGGCCAGAGCCAATGGATAACGGGCCCCGAAGCGCGGCGCACCGTGCATGCCATGCGGGCGCGCCATGATGCGGTGATGGTGGGGGCGGGCACAGCGCGGTCCGATGATCCGTCTTTGACCGTGCGCGATTTGGGTGTTGAACGACAACCAGTCCGCGTTGTCGTTTCGCGCCATCTTGACCTGCCATTGCTAAGCCAGTTGGCGCGCAGTGCGAGCACCGTGCCGTTGTGGCTGTGCCACGGGGCAGGGGCCGATACCGAACGTTTGCGGGCGTGGGCTGGGCTGGGCGCGCGGTTGGTCCCCTGCGGGATGCGCGGCGTGCAGCTTGATGCCGGGGACGTGTTGCGACAACTTGGTCAGGCGGGGCTGACGCGGGTGTTTTGCGAAGGCGGTGGCGCGTTGGCGGCATCTTTGCTGGCGGCTGATCTGGTGGATGAGTTGGTTGGTTTTACCGCCGGTCTGGCCATCGGGGCCGAAGGCATGCCGGTGATTGGCGCGCTGGGGATTGAGCGGTTAGCGGCTGCTCCTCGGTTTAGGCTGATCGAAACCTGCGCCATTGGGGCCGACATTATGCACCGCTGGACACGAGACCCTTAGCGCCACAGATGCGCATAGGTGGCGAATAACCCCTGAAGCTTGGACAAACTGCGATTGGCAATGCCGGGGTGCGGAATGTCGCCTTGGGCCAGTCTGTCCACGGCAATTTCGACCGGGCAAATCTGCCCAGTCAGCGGATCAAAATAGCGCGGATAATCAATCAATGTGGCATGCACCAATCCCATCAGATCGGGGCGGGCACTGCGGCGTTCGGGGATGGCACCCAGATCATCGGTCAGACCCCACCCGGCATAAAACGGTGCGCCCAAGGTGGTGACTTTGACGCCGCGCAACAGCGCCTCAAACCCTAATAACGACGTCATGGTCCAGACTTCGTCAATTTGATCCAGCACTGTAATCGGGTCGGAATGGTTGGCCACCACATCGGCCAGCCCGGTCGTATCGATCTTGCCAATACGCAACCCTGCCTCGACATCCGGGTGCGGTTTATAGACGATCACCGCGTTTGGATGCGCCGCACGCACGGTGCGCAACAGATCCAGATTAGTGCGCACCTGTGTGGTCCCGGTGCGGACCGAGGCGTCGTCTTCGACCTGACCGGGCACCAAAATGCGATGGCCTTGTGGCACCTCGGGCGCGTCGCCACCCAGATTGTATTTGCTAAGTTTGCCACTGGTCAGGCTGTGCACAAGCCGTTCGGTGCGCTGCCGCCGCAAATCACTTAGGGTGGCGCGTTTCGCGATGAGCTGCTCTAACCGGCTGGGCTGTGTTGGATCATAATAGATGCCCAGATCATCGCAAACCAATGACAGCGGCGGCACCAGTTCTGCGCCTAACCCACGCGAGCGTAAAAACCCGTCTTCGACCCGCATGATGCCGGTTTGGTCGGGAGGCGCTTTGCCCGCCCAGATCATTTGCGAGCGATCAGTGGCGGTAATGCGCTCCGGATCATCGCTAAAGATCAGCCGCTTTTGCGCCCCGAATATCTTTTGCATCGGCTTGCGTTTCCACATGCGGATACCGCTGGCGATCCAACCGTTGTGATCCTGGCGCCAGGCGCTGGACTGGGCCTCAACGATGTCCAGCACCGTTTCAAATTCGCAAAGTTGGTCGCGAAACGGATCGTACCAGACCGGATATTGCAGCATTACCGCGGCAAACAGCTGGTTTTTGGTTAGTTTACGTTCGCGCCGGGGGACTGGATTTTCATCCGTCGTCAGCCCCCATCCGGCATAAAACGGTTGCCCAAATACGCGCGGTTTATGCCCGGCCAATATCGCCTCAAAGCCGAGCTGCGAAGACACGGTATACACCCCCACCGCGCCGTCGAGCAGCGCCCAGGGGCTGATGGGATCGCTAAACAGGCTGATCCGATTGTTGGTATTGGCCACAGAATAATAGCCGGGGCGAAACCCGGATTGGGTTTCGGGGTGGGTTTTGATGATGATTTTGGCGCCGGGATGTTCCTCTTGGGCAAAGACCAGCATCTCAAGGAATGTTGCCATATCAGCACGACTTGCGGTGACCGATGCATCGCCCTGCGTCTGGTCGACAACCAGAACATATCCCGGGGCCGGGGCCGGGATGGCGGTGTTAAAACCGTTGTATTTGCTGAGGTGAGCGCCGCGCATCCGCTCAATTGCGTCACGGGCACGGTTCAGCAGGGCGGTGTCATCCAGCGATACCTTGGTCAGAATCTGTTCGAGATCACAAGGTGTTGTCGGATCAAAATGAACGCCGGACCGGTCCAGATGCAGCCCGATGGGCGGCTCTCCGGCGCGCCCGGGCCGCATGGAACGGACGAATGCGTCCTCAACCCTTAGCACGCCAACGCCGCGTCTCTTGGCGATGCCTAAACCACGATGGGCCGTGGGGCTGTTGCCCCAGACCGCCACCAGATCGTCAGGCCCAGGAAGGCCCAGCCGGATGCGATAGCCCGATAATTCAAGAATACGGCGCAGCCGACGTTGGCTCAGAAACCCGCTATTATACGCAAACAGCCGAAGGGTTTCCCCCTCGGCTGTTAACCTGTTCTGACCATCTGTCACGGCCTAGCCACCAGCAATTGTCGCAACGTTGGCAATAGGTGTCAGCGGTGCGGCCAACAGCGAGATCGCCTTGGTCCACTGCGCGTACGGCGCTTCGGTCACATAGAGCGTATCTTGATCGCGGATCACGAAATCACGGGCCATAAACAACCCGTTGGGTTCGGTCAGGTTCAGCACATAGATCATCCGCTGCGCGCCAACCAGATCGTCGCGGCCTAACACTTGCCCGGCAATCTCTGCCGGTTCATTGCGCAAAACAAACACACCGGTCGGGTCAGATGCAGTTGCCTGCAGCCCGCCGACCTGTGCAATCGCCTCAAGAGCGGACAGGTTCTGAGTTTGAAATGCGACGCGCGCCTGGGATGCGGTGGCACCAAGAACGGTAAAGCTGCGGCTGTCGACTTCGACCAAAATTCGGTCACCGCCGCGTAGGGCGATGTCGAGTTCTGGATTGTTAAACAGGTCCTGGAACCAGATTTTGCCCTGTGATTTGCCGCGATTGATGGTGATTTGGGCGATTTCGGGTTCGATTGTCACACCGCCAGCATTGGCCAGCATGGTCGACAAGGTCCGTGTCGGGCGTTCAATCGCGTAAACACCCTGCGCGCCAACGGCGCCAATCAAGGATACGGTTGCCCCGTCTCCGGCCAACCGGCGCACCTGCACCTGCGGGTCAGGTGTCTGTTCTTCCAGTTTGGTGGTGATCAGCTGACGCAGCTGTTCGGGGGTGTTTCCCGAGGCGCGCAGCCGTCCGGCGTAGGGTACAAAGATGAACCCGGCGCTGTCGACCTGAACTTCTTCGAGAATGGTTGAATTGGCACCTTCACCGGCCAGCAACCCGTCATCGACGTTTTCCCAGATGGTCAGGCCAAGACTGTCACCCGGACGAATGGAGTCTGATGTCAGCTGGCTCGCCGATGTGAATTGGTTGGAAAAGCCCAGCGCTGGCACCACAGCAGTGGCACGCGTCACCCGGTCATTGACCGACACGACATAGGCGTCGCCCTCTTTTTGCACGGAACCAGCAAAAATTTGACGTTTGTTTGGGCCGACCTGCGGCAGGCCACAGGTCGCAACTATGCTCAATGCTGCAAGCATCGCGATGGGCTTAGCCCACCGGTTTGAAACGGATTTCACTGCTCGGTCTCCTCGACCTGTTATTATTCTGCCTCGGTCTTTTTTTCTTTATGTACCGGAATCCAAAGTTAAAATCCAGTCCCGTAGCAGAGGATGGTCAGGTCACGACCTGTAACTGTTGCCGTGGTGCCGCGCTGCCTGTTTTTAGCGCATCATACGGATCGTCCTGCGACAGCATCATATCGACCACGTGACGCAACAGCCGACGCCGCCCACGGGACGAATAAAACCCGCCTGCAACCTGGCTGGTTTCCAGCAAAAAGCGGCGATAATCCTTGTAGGCAAGGCTGTCTGGACGGCTGGCGGCGGCAAAAAATGCGTGCAACGCTTGCCCCGATACAAAATCAGGCTTGGCATACACCGCGCTGCCAAACACCTTTAGCGGAATGCCACGCCACAACACCTGTTGTCCGGCGGTCGAATTTACCGTGACGGCGGTGCGTACATCATTCAGTAATTGCGCCAATTTGCCACCGCGCACGTAATGCACGCGGTCCTCGACCCCGTGTTTTCGGGCCAGTCGGCGGACCTCTTGGCGGATTGGCACCCGGCCGTCCTCTAGCGGGTGCGCCTTGACCACCAGATGGTGATGACGTGGCGCGCCATTGGCAAAGCCTTCCATGATTTCGGCGAGAAATTCGGTCATGGTGGCAAACGGTGAATGCATCTGAAAACTGCTGTCATGTTCCAGTTGCAACAACGCCAGATGATAGGGAAAGCCACCGTTACGGATGCGCCGGGTGGCGATACGGCGGGCAATGGCATGGGTCGGCATCAGCAACAGCCGCGTTAGATAAAGCTGGAATTCTTTGGTCACCGGCAGGTCGCGATGTGGTCGAAAATTGCGGTAATCGCCGTTTCTGAACATCACAAACCAATGATACAGCGCGCCATAAAACACGTGTTGGCGCATGTCGCCCCAATGGGCGGGCGGCAAAGGCGCCTCCATATCCGACAGCTCGAGCGCGCCTTGCATGTCGGCGATGCTCATATCCATCAGCCGCGAATGCCCGTTTGAGCCACCGCGTTCATAGGTCACCCAGTAGGGGCGCATATAGCCTTCTTCAAAGACATGGACCGTCAGGCCAAGGTCTTTGGCAATTTGTACGGCCTTGGCGTGCACCGGTCTGGTGTCGCCATAGAGCACGATATCGGTGATATTCCGGTCGCCCAGCAGTTGTGTGAACGTGTCGGGCCATTGATCCAGCGTGCCGCGAAAGGGGATAAAACTGGCTGGGTGAAACCAAAAGGCCCGGTCCCCGGCGTTAAAACCAACGCGCCAAACCTCGGCCCCGGCGGCGCGCAGCATCCGGCCCAGGCTGTTGAAAAACGGCCCGTGTGGTCCCTGAAGGAACAGAAAAACCCGTAATTCCTGTGGGTTATGGACCATAGTTATACCTTTTTCGATGGTGGCATTTGCCTGAGCCTAGCGCCATAGTTGGTCAGAAATATGGCAGTTTTTGGGGTGATCCGCAAGATGTTGGGACTTGTCGTGTTGGGCGCAGGACGGTAGGCCAATGGGGCAACATGACAAAGGGGCGCGATATGTTCACGGGTATCATCACTGACATTGGCACGGTGACCGAATTGGATCAGCAGGGCGATCTGCGGGCGCGAATTGCGACCAATTATGACACCGACAGCATTGATATCGGCGCCTCGATTGCGTCCGATGGCGTCTGTCTGACTGTGGTCGCGGTTGGCCAGGGCACTTGGTACGAGGTGCAGATTAGTGCCGAAACCGTAGCCGTGACCAATCTGGATGCATGGACGGTTGGCAAGCGGATCAATCTGGAACGCCCATTATGCGTTGGCGATGAATTGGGCGGCCATATTGTGTCGGGCCATGTCGACGGAATTGCCGAGATTATTGCGATGGTGGATGAGGGCGACAGCACCCGCGTCACCCTACGCGCGCCTGCCGAATTGGCGCGGTTTATTGCGCAAAAGGGATCTGTGGCGTTGAACGGTACGTCTTTGACGGTGAACGAGGTGGATGGCTGTAACTTTGGCATCAACTTTATCCCTCATACCAAAGAGGCGACCACCTGGGGCGATGCGGCTGTGGGCGATCGGGTGAATTTGGAAATTGATACAATGGCGCGCTATGTGGCGCGGCTGGCCGAGGTGGCGTGAGGATTGGGCCAAAAGACATGCCGAAGAATTTGATCGGGCATAATAACGGGCCAAGCATGGCACGCGGCCACAGCTATCGCAGCTATCAGTGGCGGTGCGCACAGCAGGCGTTGATGCTGAACACGTTGCCGTTGATGTTGATTCGTATGCGGCTGCGCCGGGCGGCGGAACTGGGGATGAGCTACAAAACCTACGCGCGGATTCGGCAGGCGTCGGGGCAGGACATCATGGCGTTGCTGTTTTCGTCTAATGCGTTGCGGATCATTGGCAATGGTGCGAAAATGCCGGACGCCGAAAACCGTGCGTTAGAGGCGATAAAATCGGCCGGGAAGCTGACGTTGGTGCATGCGCCAAATACGCCGCCTGCGGTATTGCAGGCCAATCCAGTGCTGGACACGGCCGAGGCGGCCCCACGTTTTACCGACAGCTGGACACAGATGCGCGAACGGGTTGAGGGCGTGATACGGTCGCAGAACCTGCCGGGGGATCAGGTGTTGATCATCGGCGACGCACCGCTTGAGGCGGATTGGATGGCCGCAGCGCGAGCGGCGGGGTATTTACCGGCGGATCAGTATTTCGCGCATCAAGCCTGAGCGTAGCGCAAAGCGTGGGTTTTCACCCACCCTACGCCTCAGCCCCAGATGTCACCGATGGTAAAACCCTGGGGAAACGGATCTGACGGATCAACCATGTAGTTTGAGGTGCCGTATATCCACGCCTGTCCGGACAATGTCGGCACAATTGCAGGGTAGGGGCCGACCTGAGTGGTGTCTATGATGCGCCCGGTAAACGTTGTTCCCAACGGGCCCGCATTCACAAAATCCTGACCGACCGCTAACAGCCCCTTGGCATGTAACACTGCCATCTTGGCGCAGGTTCCGGTGCCGCAGGGCGAGCGATCCAGAATACCGCTTTGCGCCCCGGTGGACACCGTGATCGCCCCACGGCCATCTGTGCCCGGCGTTATCGGCGGCGCTGTGAGTTGCGAGATCGTTGGACCGGTGATCGCCGGGTTTTCTGGGTGCACTACCGGCAATTTTTCAGCGGCGGCGGCGCGCAGGGCTTCGGACAGGCGTACGATTGCGGCTCCGTTCTCTGGCAGCAGATCAAGCCCGAATTGCGCCGCCTCGGCGATGACAAAGAACATGCCGCCCCAGGCCACGTCGACCACAGCGGGGCCATAGCCCGGCACCTCGATTGCGGCATCCAAATGCACCGCAAAGGCGGGCACATTGCGGAATTTTACCTGTGTGACCTTGCCGTCGCGACATGTCGCGGTCACCGCTATCAGCCCGGCGGGGGCCTCTAAAACCAGTTCGGTTATCGGCTCGATCATCGGAATGATCCCGGTTTCCAACAAAACGGTGACCACGCAAATGGTATTGCTGCCCGACATCGGCGGGTATTCGGTTTGCTCCATAATGATAAATCCGGCATCGGCGCGTGGATCACAGGGCGGCACAATCACATTACAGCACAGCGCCGGCATGCCGCGTGGTTCGCGCAGCATTAACAGCCG
This sequence comes from Granulosicoccus sp., assembly GCA_047623555.1. Classification (GTDB taxonomy): domain Bacteria; phylum Pseudomonadota; class Alphaproteobacteria; order Rhodobacterales; family Rhodobacteraceae; genus NORP181. The sequence goes on along the minus strand of JBLHMP010000041.1, from coordinate 5,342 downwards.
CACATCGTCGACATGTGTCTGCATCCATTGCATTTTCTCAAACACCGTGGCGCCCGGCATATGCGGCATACCACCGGTGATCACCCGACCCGGTTCGCCCTCGGCATGGGCCTCGACAGCTGTAATCATCCGCGACATACGCATATTGTGCCCCCTCATTTGTAAGCTCATCAGAGGCTAATCGCTGTCGCGACGCCGCGTCCAGTCCTGATCCGGTCGCGCCGGGTCTGGAAATCACCCGGCGTGTGGTTTATCTGCCTCCTTAGACCTTGCTGCGAGAGTGACCGACATGAGTTTTGAAACACCCGGCCCTGTTGAATCCGATCTGCGCTCTGCGTTGAGCACGACGCAGGAAATTATCGACGAAGCCCGCGCTGGCCGGATGTATATTCTGGTCGATCACGAGGATCGCGAAAACGAAGGCGATCTGGTGATTGCTGCCGAATTCGCCGACGCTGCTGCGATCAATTTTATGGCCACACATGGCCGCGGATTGATTTGCCTGCCGTTGACGGCGGAACGTGTTGACCGGCTGGAATTGCCGATGATGGCGGTGAACAACTCTTCGCGCCATGAAACGCCGTTCACCGTGTCGATAGAGGCCCGCGAAGGTGTCAGCACGGGTATTTCTGCGGGCGACCGGGCACTGACCGTGGCCACCGCGATCAACGATCAGAACACCATGGCAAGCCTTGCAACACCGGGCCACATATTCCCGCTGCGCGCCCGTCCCGGTGGCGTTCTGGTGCGCGCTGGCCATACCGAGGCTGCGGTGGATATTGCGCGGCTTGCCGGGTTGCACCCGTCGGGCGTGATCTGTGAGATCATGAAGGCCGACGGCACCATGGCGCGGTTGCCGGATCTGATTGAGTTTGCACAGGAACACGGCCTGAAAATCGGTACAATTTCCGATCTGATCGCCTATCGCGCCCGCAACGATAACCTGGTGGTGGAAACATCACGCGACGCTGTGACGTCGGAATTCGGTGGCGACTGGGAAATGCGTCTATTCACCGACCAGACACATGGCGTTGAACATGTGGTGCTGATCAAGGGTGATATCACCACCGACGCGCCGGTACTGACCCGCACCCATGCGTTGCATGAGGCGTCGGATGTGCTGGGGCTGGGGCCAAAGCCAGCCGGTGAATTGCCCCGTGCGATGGAACTCATTGCGGCCGAAGGGCGCGGTGTTGTCTGCCTGTTCCGCCAGCCGAACAACGCGCTGTACGCGACCGATGACGAAAGCCCGCGGACGATCAAACAAACCGGGCTGGGGGCGCAAATCCTGTCGAAACTGGGCCTGCGCGATCTGATCCTGCTGACGGATTCTCCGGATACCCGGTATTTGGGCCTGGATGCCTTTGATCTGACCATCACCGGGACGCGTCCCATATTGACCGAGGTTTAACATGGCCAAATCTGAAACACATTACGTTCTGCCCCGCGCGGAATTTGATAAACCGGTCAAGCTGTTGATCGTTGTTGCACCGTATTACAAAGATATCGCCGACAATCTGGTGGCCGGAGCCAAGGCCGAGATCGAGGCAGCAGGCGGCACATGGGATATCATCGAAGTGCCCGGCGCGCTTGAGGTGCCAACCGCCATTGGTATCGCCGATCGCAAGTCGAACTTTGATGGCTACGTGGCGCTTGGCTGTGTGATCCGGGGTGAGACGACGCATTACGACACCGTGTGTAATGACAGCAGCCGGGCGATCCAGATGATGGGCCTGCACGGGCTGTGCATCGGCAATGGCATCCTGACCGTTGAGAAACGTGCGCAGGCCGAAGTGCGCGCCGACACCGGCGAGATGAACAAAGGTGGCGGTGCTGCCGCTGCGGCCTTGCATCTGATCGCGCTCAGCCGTAAATGGGGCGCCGAAACCAAGGGTATCGGGTTCAAACCGCCAAGCGGCTCTTACCTGTTGGCCGGCGACAATGATGGATCACCCACCGCATGAACAGCACCGCTCAGCCGGTTTCCGGCAATATGAAACGCAAGATGAAATCGGCCGCTCGGCTATATGCTGTGCAGGCGCTGTACCAGATGGAACAGACCGCACAGACCAGCGAAGAGGTGGTCGAAGAGTTCCTCGAACATCGCTTTGGCGAGATATTTGAGGGCGACGAGATGATGGAGGGCGACGCCACGCTGTTTCGTAAACTGATCGAGGATGCGGTGAACTTTCAGGCGGCGATTGACCAGCTGACCGATCGGGGACTGGTGGCGAAATGGCCGATTGGCCGGATTGACCCAACATTGCGTGGATTGTTCCGGGCTGCTGGGGTTGAACTGACGCAAAGCAACACACCACCCAAGGTCGTGATTACCGAATATGTCGACGTGGCGCGGGCGTTTTTTCCCGACGGCAAAGAATCCAAATTTGTGAATGCTGTGCTGGACCACATGGCGCATGAGGCCAAACCAGAGGCATTTTAGGCGGTTGTTGATGGGGCGCGGCAGCGCGCGCCTGTCGGCTACGCCAATAAAATGACCGGTTTCCGATAGCGATCCATGCACTGAAAAACGGATTTCAGACCTCTGAACCGAGGTGACCCGCGAGATGGCCAGCAAGATCGTTGTCCATTTGCGGTGATATTTGTACGCTTGCCCCTTATGGCCCTGCATTTACGGGATATTTCTGCCCAGCGTAGTGCCGCGTTGTAAGGGCGCCATTTGGCGTATCAGCCCGTAAATCAATACGGGCCGTAACGCTGGCAAAATTAGCAAAGTGTGGCGGGACCACCAAACAACCGTGTGGATTGATTCCCGGGGACCTGTGTGTACAGGTGGGCGCCAGGTAATCGGACCAGGATCCGAACAGAGCCAGCTCCCTAGGATAAATTTAAGGCTCCGGAATGCTACCGTTCACAAGCAGGGCAGAACCCGCCACGTCTTATACATAGGTGCACGCGGCGGGGGCGACAAGGCCTGTCAGGTTTTATCAGCTCAGGTTTCGGTGTTGTGCAACGACGCGCGCATCCGGGAGATGTGTTCATCCCAGCCTTTGTCCAGCGACAGCGTCAGGCCAAAGGCATCGGCACCTTGTGGCAGGCCGGAATGTTCCAGCGACAGACGGGTGCCACCGGGAATGGGGGCTAGCGTCCATTTCACCAAGCTGATCGCGTCGCCCATGGGTTTGATGGTGAAGGTGTATTCAAGGTATTCAGGTTTGCGGGCGACATTCACCGTGCCCCACATCAACCTATCGCCACTTTCAGCACCAAACATTTCCATCGGCCCGCCTTGGGTCAGGGTGGTTTTGGGTTTGTGAAACCAAATGCCAAGCTTGTCCGGCTCGGTTAGGTATTCCCAGACTTGATCGGGCGTGGCATTCAGATAGATGGTTTTGTGCAATATGGTGTCAGTCATTTGAGATATCCTTGTTTTCAATGGCATCTTTTAGGCCCGCCAGTTTTTCATCCCAGAACTGGTCGAAGAAATTCAACCAATCAGTGACAGGTTTCATGCCCGCCGCGTGTAATGTGTTGATGCGTTCGCGCCCTTTGGTACGCACCGTGATCAGGTCGCCCTCTTTCAACACGGTCAGGTGTTTTTTCACCGCCGCGCGGGTCATGTCAAAATGATCGGAGACTTGGGCAATGGTCATGTCGCGATCGCCAAGCATGTGCAAAATCGCGCGCCGCGTTGGGTCTGCTAGGGCGCGAAAGGCGGGTTGAAGGGTGTCTGTCATGGCTCTTCACTTGTGATACTGTTTGGTATTATTTATATATGAAACCGTTTGGTATCAGGTAAAGGGGAAAATGCCGCCTTGCATTATGTTCACGAATTGTTCACGTTAGGCAGTGTGATGGGGGAGCCTGATGAAAGATATGCAACCCGGACAGAAACTCGCCCGAGGAGTGGCGCGGCATTTGCGTAGTCACGGCTTTGTTTCCATTGAGGAATTCGTGCCATCACGGGGGCTGCGTGTCGATGTTATGGGGCTTGGACCCAAGGGCGAAATCTGGGTGATCGAATGCAAATCCAGCCGTGCTGATTTTCAGTCAGACAATAAATGGCAGGGCTATCTTGAATGGTGTGACCGCTATTTCTGGGCGGTGGACATGGAATTTCCCACCGATTTACTGCCCCAGGGCACCGGCCTTATCATTGCCGATGCCTATGACGCCGAAATCATCCGCATGGCGCCCGAAGACAAATTGGCCCCGGCACGACGCAAGGTGATGGTGCAGAAATTTGCCAGCCACGCGGCGCGGCGCCTGCATACGCTGCGGGATCCGGGCATTGCGACCCTGCTAGAACAAGAGAAAGGCAACACAGATGATTAAGTATTATTACCCCGACGGCGATTGGTGTTATCGTGCCCTACACACGGCGCATGCGGTATTTCACAATCCCGAAGGCAAATTGATTGCGCGCGCCGAAAAACCCGACGGCAGCACGCTTTATGAATTTGAAATCACCGGATTCGAACTGATTGGGCCGGGGCAGGTGTTTACCTAAAGGGGTTCGCGTTGAATCCCGGTCAGGATATAACGCGGCCCAGTTTAGCGATTTTTTGACATGATGCGCACGGCCTGAGCGGCGGCGCGGATTTCCTCGGCAATTTCATCAGCTTCGTCAGGTTCAAAATCCATCGGGACTTCGATGCCTTTGGCCTCGATAAAAATCCGGACCATGCCTTTGTCGGTCGGGCCGATCTGCAGGTTGGCCTCAAGTTCGCTTTCGGTGTTGATGCTCATGTCGGTCTCCGTGGTTCAGGTGAGTTTGCTATCGTGCAGGTGCTTGAAAATCAAGCGCGGTTCTGGGTTTGATAGCGAATGAGTAATATTACCCTACGCCGATTCGGAGCCGCAGACGCGCCGTGGCTGGTGACACAGCATGGCAAGATATACGCCGGCGAAGAAGGTTTTGACGATTCGTTTGGGCCGTTGGTGGCTGGTATCCTTGCAGATTTTATCGCTGACCATGACCCAACGCGGGAACGCGGCTGGATTGCCATGCAGAATGGCCAGCGCCTGGGCAGTATTTTTTGCGTGTCGGCCAAGGGCGAAACCGCCAAATTGCGGATGTTTCTGCTTACCCCGGCTGCGCGTGGCAAAGGCTTGGGTAAACGTTTGCTGCAGTCCTGTATGGGGTTTGCACGTGAGTCCGGCTATCGCGATATGATTTTGTGGACCCATGAAAGCCACAAGGCGGCCTGTGCTTTATACGCTGCATTTGGCTGGGAATTGGGTGAGAGCAAGTCCGTGCATTCATTTGGTGTCGATTTGATTGAACAAAGCTGGCGAGTTGATCTGTAAGCCCCTTGCATTCGTACCGCAGTTTGTCTAAATCGCAGGCAGTGCCGCCTTAGCTCAGTTGGTTAGAGCGC
>JBLHMP010000040.1:0-32349 GCA_047623555.1 Granulosicoccus sp. | reverse complement strand
CTGAAATCGGGCGAATGGTTCTTTCGTTTCCTCATTTTGGATCATCTCTCTCACAAGTTGATCCACCTTAACTACTGGTCCGAATTCCTGCGACCACCTCTATATGACGCTGACAGGTTTCGTAACGGATTGAAAGATATGAAGATTGAACCGTGCATCTCGTCGCGAAAATCACGAAAACAAATTATACCGCATGACAAGACCCGATATAGAGCCCGCCACAAATCGAAAATATGTTTGGCAAACTTAAGGACTGGCGACGCATTGCTATACGTTACGACAGATGCCCTGAACTCTTCCTCTCGGCTATCGCGCTGGCCGCAATCGTCTTGTTTTGGGTATGAGTCCTGACCCTATCTGTTCCATCCCGGATGATCAGATAGATCCTCACCGCTCTGCATTTTTCATGGCAAGGTCGGTCTTAGGTGACATCTGGGAGGACGCTCAATGCTGATCAATCTTCATAGCCAAGCGGCGACTACACCTAAGGTGCGTGCGGAGATTCAAGCGAGTGACGAACCTGCCTGGGTCTTGGCGGAGCGGTACGGTAACCCTTCAAGATCTATCGTATTGCGGATTGTAGCAGAATCAATGCATTCGAACTGGACGAATTAACGCCGCCCGTTTCAGATATCTGTGCTTGGGCAAGATACAAATTCGTTATCCGCTCAAGCGATTCCGGATCGCGAAATTGTTGGATACTGCTGTCTCCCGTAAACTGCTCTAACTTCTCTTTAAAAATACCTAGCTGACGGTCTATATCGATTTGTCCAAATGCCAGCGGCAAACCAAATGCAGTCTCAAACATGGACCGCAATGGTGCCGTTCCCATTATTCTGAACCACATTGCATCATCGCTCGAATCTCTGTTTGCCAATTCGACCAACGAGTGTTGCGTATAAATTGCGATGCGTATCGTTTCGTCTGCTTCACCTACTGCAATCTCGAACTCTTGTGATTTATGATTCTCTAAAACTGTACCCATCCCACCGGCATTCCCTGTCTTAAGGGTTTCACCCGGACCGAAACCAAAGGCCTGACTGAATTTGCTGTACCGCTCATCTGCTAACCGGTTGGCCAATGCTGAATCGGCAGATGTTCCATCTTCGAGAATTTTTTGAATGAAATAGCGATTGTTTAGATCGTCTTTCAATCCAAATGCACCAAGCGCAACGCCAAGTAATCGCCGATCAGAGACCAGATCACTGGCAGATTGGATCGACCCGATATTTTGCCTAAAATACTCGGTGTCGCGCTCAAGAGTAGCAGATTGACCAAACGCCTCAAATTGAACGTCATAAGTCCGCTCAATAAATCGCCAGCCCGCCAGTCCGGATCCTATAACAACGGGCTGAAAGCTCATGCCGCATGTGCCGCAAACAAGCGATCCTCGCGAGGTAACAAATCCCGCAATGCCTTGAGGCACTTATAGTATTGCTCTTCAATCAAGGCCTCAGTAGCTCTTGTCAAAGATAGGCGACTGTCGGCATCGATGAAAACCTGACTCAAATCTTCGATTAAGCGTAACAAAGGCTGTCGAGCCGTGTCAGGGTCGCTGTCACCCGTCAGAATAAGCTGGGCGGCATAGCACACACGCCGCACCGGAGTTGTTGCCTCATTCGGGTGGATAGCGTCACGCAGCCGCAAGATGTTGGCATCGGGAGATACGATTGACAAACGCGACCGCCTGTCTCCGTTCTCAATGACAGCACCGTTGATGAGAACCCGCTCTCTCGGACCCAATTTTAAAACTAATCCAGCCATATCACTCTACCCCCGCTCGAAGGCCACGCAAAATGGCCAGATTAATGTCCAGCAACGGGGCAACATTTGCCCGACGTGCAAGAACTTTGCTTGTATGTTGTCTTGTGAATTCAGCTAGATAAAAAATCTGAGCTTTCAACTCTTTAGGAAGCGAGTTACCTTTATCCGCAACATCAATTGCAAAAATTTGCCACAACTTATTGTTGCTCTGCATTGCATCAACCAAGGCTGCAAAACCATCCGGTCCCTTAGCTGCCGCAGTTTTTAGTTGATAGGTAATTCGAGCAATTGCATCGTATTCTGCCCCGCGTGTCGTTCGGATCGGTGCCGACGAAGCAGACGAATAGGCGCGTTGCGCCTGAGAAATGGCGTTCACGTCGTGTCCTCACATATTTGGTCTAAGGTTGGAGTGGCCGGGGCGCATTACGCCCCGGCCAAAGAGCTTAACGGAACAAGGACAAGATCGACTGCGGAGCCTGATTGGCAATCGACAGAGACTGCACGCCAAGCTGCTGTTGAACTTGCAACGCTTGTAATCGGGCCGAAGCGTCCTCCATGTTTGCATCGACCATCGCCCCGATACCTGATTTCAGCGAGTCAGTCAGGTTCGAGATAAAGGTTGACTGGGTCGCAATTCGGCCTTGTGCAGAACCAAACGATGCTGCCGCATCAATGGATGTAGCGATCAACGTCTCGATCGCTGCCAGCCCTGATGCCGCGCCCAAGTCTGTAGACACATCAATCCCAGCCATCGCACCCAAGCCACCCGATCCTGCGTTAGTAAACTGACCGGTAACCGTCAGATCATTACCGCCAGCGTTAGTGAATGCCAGCTCACCCGGATTGGCCACGTCATAGTCAACGGTCAAACCGTCGATGCCCAAACCGTCGACCTTGTTTTTCAGTGCAATGGCCACGATATCCGACGTAGAGGAGGCAGCAGCATCATCAGCTGAGACGGTGTAGGACACTGTCTGGTCGCCAATCGAAATGCTCACCTTGTCGCCAGCATCAAAAAGAACGCCGGCAGAATCGTCGAGTACGATTGTATCAGCACCGCCACCATTGTCCAAAGACAGGGCAACTGTATCGCCATTCGTAGAAGGCGTACCGCCGCTGCTACCAAAAACATCATTGGCGGTATAGCCACCCGTCGACATATCCTGGGCAGTCACGGTGATCGAACTTGCCGTCACTCCGCCCGCGTTGTCGCGATCAAGCGAAGCCAAGATGTCGGCCGATCCAGTTGAACCATTCACTAGATTCAACCCATTGAACTGCGCCGCAGCTACTACAGAACTGATCTGGTTTTTCAGCGCGGTGACGTCATCATTGATCTTACTACGGTCAACGTTGTCTTCCTGTGCAGCAACAATTTTGCCCTTCATCTGTGTCAGAAGGTCGGTAATCGACTCCGAAGCATTTCGCGCTACTGCAACTGTTGATTCACCCAGCGCAAGACTGTCGAAAATGGCCTTAAAGCCATTCACATCGGATTCCATCACCTTGGAAATCGCCCAAACAGCAGAATTGTCCTTGGCTGATCCGATCCGCTTACCTGTCGAAATCTCACTTTGCACTTCCGTAAGGTTTTGATTGATACCACGAAGTGTTTGCAGCGCCACCATGGCACCATTGTTTGTCAGAATGCTTGACATAACATAGATCCTTTAGTCAAAGGGCGAATTCCGCCCGGTTTCATCCCGCCCCCATTGGACGGACTAACGTCTTTCTGACCGATACGATCTCTGTCATTTTGAAATCGTGCCACCAGTTGTCAGGTGCAAGGAGATCATGCGCCGCCATTTGCTAATGGAATCCTAAAACCACCCAACTGCTTAGATTGCATTTTCCAAAAATTCTGTGCTTATGCTCGCTTTTCTACTTGCACGGTTCTTTGAGTGCTAAAATGTTGCTTTCGCCCTTGTTCATCGTATGTCTCAAGTCCGCTGCGCACCCGACGCAATTCGGACATACGTGTTGCAACCGCGCGAATCCCCTCCAAGGCGCTATCCAATAGCGTCTGATTTCGCATCACTTTCTGATGCAGGTGAGTTAGGTTTTCGCGATCCAGATCATCCATTGCATTCAGGCTTTCGATCAAAAACTCTTTTTGCGACATCAGCCTGCCAACGCGTTCCATATCGCCCTGAACTAATGCTTTTTTCTCGGAATCCAAAAGATCATCAAGCTCATCAATCAGGGATTGGATATTATCAATTGTCATTTTGAGTCTCCTTTAGGGCGTTGAAAAACATTTCAGCCAAACCAATTCCGCCAGCTTTGGTCATCTGTTCTGCCTGTGCATGGACCAGAAAACTGGCAAATTGGTCTTCGCCAGCGCCACCACCCATGGAATCACGACTTTTTCCAAGCCCAGCCGACTTCAACATTTCCGACAGAAACGTCGTTTCAAGATCTTGCGCGGCTTGTCGCAACGCGCCATCGCCAGAGGGCAAAATCGTGTTGGATACAGCTAAAATTGAATTCATCAAGTGCCTCAATGTTTGTGATTTATCCTCTCTGCACTGACAGCAGTTAAAATTATCGTAACCAAAATGGTGGAGTGTTATCGCCGACTCGCAGGAAAGATCGGGGACAAATGCAGACTTCTAATGTTCATTCACTAATTGGTGTTCCTGGCGTCGAGGCCGGAAAAAACCCGCCTTCGCAGCCTACGCGCGGGAATGGGTTTAGCGCGCTGTTTTCGCAGCTACAGCACGAAACCTCCCCCGCCGAATCCGGTCCAGAGATTGATGAACCAGATTCATCAGAAACAGAGTCTCCAGACGAAACGGCCCTCACGTCAGAGGTTAAGTTACAGCAGCCTCTGACCAGTAAAATCACGGCACGCTCACGTCAAGAACTGCTAGAAGTTAGCAAAAAAGTCAGCGTAACCGAAGTAACGCCCTCAGACAGATCGGTTGCTGGCACAGAGACTACCGAGCGTTTGGCTGGCGCTGAGAACAAGAACAGTTCTTTGCCGATCCATCTGTTGCAGGCTCAGGATAGGGTGCTTGAACAGGCGCATCGACCAGCAAATACCAAATTTCAGACACAGAACCTGCAGCAAATGGCAGGCGCACAACAGTCGAATATCTCGATCAATTCTAAATCTCAAAATACCCCAGCCCTTGTGCCAGATGCACAAGACGGCGACCCTCAGGAACACGTCTCTCGGCAGTCGTTCACAACATCCCAACTGGGTGACAAGACTAACGCCAACTCCATTCAAACTGGCGCCCAAATATCTACGGGCCGAAACGGTTTACAGCGGTCCAGCCCAAGTTTTGACCAGACAAAAGGCGTCACGCTAAAACCGGTCTCCGATGTACGGACCCGGTTCTCGGCGACTCGATTGAGCGAGGCACAACCTGCGATGACGACACCGCACAATCAACCCTCCCCTTCTGCATCTATGGCTTTTCACGTAGCTCAAATTTCTGCCGACATTCCTGAAACTGATACCAGGCCTGGCGACTCTATCAACAATTTCTTTCCCGCCGAGGACGCCGCAGAGGCAGAACTTGGGCGCATGAATGTAATGCTGAGTCCATCTTCGGCTACCGCGTCAGAACCAACCCGGGCTGGCACTGTTCGGTTTGCAGGAACACAAATGGTTGACGCTTTGATCCGACAGCCGAATCAACCATTCGAGGTTGCGCTGAACCCAGAAGAGCTTGGCCGAGTGCGCATTTCATTGACCCACCTGGATTCCGGTTTAAGCGTTGCAATCACGGCAGAACGACCTGAAACACTTGACCTCATGCGCCGTCATATTGAACAGCTCGAAGCAGAGTTTCGCCAATTGGGCTATAAAAATATTGGGTTTGAGTTTTCTGATGGCGACGCAAATTCGTCTGATCAGACCGAGACCAAAAACCAACAATCATCAAAACAGATGACAGATACCTCTGAGCCCAAAACCCATTCTCCCGAGCCTGTGTCTACCCAGACAACCGGCCTAGACATAAGATTGTAGGACCAAAAATGGCAATTTCAGAAACCCAGTCACAACAATATTCGACCGCGGCCCAATCAGCTGCAAACACACCAACAAAGGCAACTTCGCTGACCTCGGATTTCGATTCGTTTATCAAAATGCTGACGGCCCAGGCAAAATATCAAGATCCCTTGGCCCCTATTGACTCCACAGAGTTTGCGTCTCAGTTGGCGCAATTTTCTATGGTAGAGCAGCAAGTTCAAACAAATGACATGCTTGCGGCTTTGTACGGGTTAACCGGCACTTCAAATATGGCATCCCTCGCCGGCTGGGTCGGAATGGAGGCTCGGGCGAATACGCCAATGTACTTTGATGGTAATCCGGTTGAAGTTTCACCAAACCCCTATTCGCTCGCCGACGAGGTGTTTTTGGTCGTAACTGATGAGGACGGCAAAGAAATTCAGAGAAAACAAATTCCGGTGTCAGCAGACCCCATTAGTTGGGTAGGCCTGAGCGATAGCGGCGATCTAATTGACCATGGCGTTTATAACTTCACGATAGAAAGCTATAAAGACGATGAATTGATTCTGGCAGAATCCGCAGGAGTTTACGGTCAAATCATCGAAGCACAGGTTCTTGGCGGCGAGACCGTATTGGTCCTGAAAGGAGGGCAATCGATTTTGGCGTCCTCAGTCACGGCTTTGCGATCAGGGTCATGATTTCAGACCCGCACACCGTGGATTCCTAAATCCACGGGCTAGGATGGAATGTTACAGGTCGCTGCGATAGGAAGCGACCAGCATAGCATGACATCTCAGGCCTCCTAGACTTACAGTTACAAAGGGGTCCCCTGCTTAAAATCGGAGCCTCGCCCTGAATTCTACTTCCACCTCTCCGCCAAAACCTCTTTTACGCGAACTATTCGATACGGGAAATGTCGCAGTGGGCAATAAGTTTGTGGCGCTGCAGGGCGGGCGCACCAATCAGGTTTGGAAATTCGGCAATGGCAGTGAAAACAAAGTTCTGAAACTGTATCGGCCTGTCGACACAAACCCCTTGTTTGATAATAATCCGCGTAGTGAAACCATTTGCCTGACCGCGCTGGAAGGGACCGGGCTGGCACCGCGTTTAGTGAACCACGGCAGTCACCCGCTTGGCCGCTGGATTATATACGAACACGTTAACGGGTCGGCATGGGGTCATGATCCGGTCCCGGTGGCCGAAATTTTGGCCCGTGTCCATCGACAAACATCGTTGACCGGGTTGCATATTGGAGCAAGCGGCAGTGCGGAAATTGAGTGCCAGACACTGGAAATCCTTAGCCACTGCCTGCCTGCCAACCGTGATCGGATCACTAAAAACAGACCGAATTGGCATGTTTCACCGATGGCCCACCTTTGTCTGATCCACGGTGATCCAGTGCCAGGAAATATTGTTTTGACCGACAAAAATCCAGTATTGATCGACTGGCAATGTCCAAAAACCGGCGACCCCGCCGAAGACATCGCATTGTTCCTGTCTCCGGCCATGCAGAAATTGTATCGCGGATCGCCATTAACCCAAGCAGAAGAACAGCTATTTCTAGCTGCTTACCCAGACCCAAGCATTACTCAGAGATATCAATCTCTTAAAGCATGGTACCATTGGCGCATGGCAGCCTATTGCCTCTGGCGTTTGGATCAGGGGGACTATGATTATGCGGTTGGTTTTGACCTGGAATTCAACAGCCTAAATGCCTGTACCGCACCAAATTGATCAACCGTCAGAGATCAGCCACCCCCATCGCGGCATAAAAAGGAGGCAAGAGTGCCCTCCGTGCGCGACCAAGCGGGAACCGACCGGGTGAGGATTTCATAACCTCGGGAATCGACACATTCGGTATTTTTGCCCCAGCGAGCCCGGCAAGAAGACGCCCGGTATAACTGCCCATTGCAACTCCATTCCCGTGATAGGCAAACCCGGCAAACATACCTGGCTGACCGGGCACCGGTCCTGCATAAGGCACCTGCTTTCGGGACAAACAGACCATGCCAGACCAAGAATTGCCCGACTGAATATCGCGCCAGGCAGGGAAGATTCGTTCAAAATCACGCCGGGTGCGTTGGCGGGATTGGCGTTCTGCCGTTGGAGAGGAAATGAGTCCTCCGCGCATTCCGAACAGGAACCGACGGTCGGGCATCAAGCGAAAATAATGCAGTAAATTACGCGTATCATAGGACATCTGATTACTGGTCCAGCCTTGCGCGGCAAGTTCATCAATGCTCATTGGGCGGGTGACAAGGACGGTCGACTGAGTCGGAATGTAGCGCCCAGAGATCCAGTCCGGCAGGCCGTCACTGGAATATCCGTTAGTGGCGATCAGTACCTGTTTGCAGCGAATCTGTCCCGACGTGGTGGTTGCCAGATAGCCTGGCCCATCTTTGCGGACCGACGTTACAGCGCTTTGCTGAAACAACTGCGCACCCGCCGCATTTGCGGCCGCTGCCAAACCGAACAGATATTTACGCGGGTTCAACCCAAATCCGACTGGCGTTGTTAGCGCGCCAAAAAACGGACCATTCATGCCATGTGCAGCCAGATCGGCGGCCTCAATCAACGTTTGTGTTGGGTCCTGCGCTGCAGTTACCAGAAAACGGTCCATATCTTTGGGCCGGTGTGCCAATTGGGTTTCGCCATCCGAATGACGATCTACGTCAATACCAAACCGGTCCAACAGGTCCGAAACCAGACTGATCGCATCCACCTCAGCCTGAGAAAACTCATCGGTTGCGACAGAACCAAAGGCGCTAACCATGGCCGAACTTGATAGTTTCGCACCACCCAAACAACAGAATCCACCGTTGCGCCCAGATGCGCCCCACCCCGGTGTTTCAGCCTCAAGAACGGCAACCGACGCGCCTGATTCGGCCAAATGCAAAGCGGCTGACATGCCGGTGAAACCGCCTCCGACGATGGCAACATCAACTGCCAAATCGCCCTGTACTGTTGGCCAATCCGGGGCCGCGATGGTTTCGTCCCACCAACAGGTGTCACGAGGGCCGGGGCCATAGGCGTACTGTGAATAGATACGTTTCATTCTGCGCGAACTGCCGCCATTTCTTCTTGACGCAGCTTGGCCACGTTGCGTTTTGAAACAAGCGAGGCCGCAATGACGCCGACAGTAACGATACCGATCATAATGGTGGATAACGCGTTAATTTCCGGACTGACGCCCAAGCGTACAGCGGAATAAATCTTAATCGGCAGCGTGGTGGCCGACGGGCCGGTGGTGAATGTCGCAATCACCAGATCATCCAGCGACAAAGTAAAGGCCAGCAACCAGCCGGAAATTACCGCCGGTGCGATGATCGGCAAGGTTACAAGCCGGAAGGCTTCGACAGGAGAGCACCCCAAATCCAAGGCCGCCTCTTCTAACGATTGGTCAAAGGTAAACAGCCGGGACGACACCACGACCGACACGTAACACATTGAAAACGTTGTATGTGCCAGAACTACGGTCATCACGCCCCGGTCCATGCCAATACCAATAAACAACAAAAGCAGTGACAGGCCAGTGATGACTTCGGGCATGACCAACGGTGCATAGATCATACCGGAAAACAGTGTGCGACCGAAAAATCGGCCACTGCGGACCAATACATAGGCCGCCATTGTACCCAAAATGGTGGCGAAAGTTGACGAGATGACGGCGACTTTCAAAGTCACCCAGGCAGCGTTTAGGAACGCCTCATTTTGCATCAACTCGCCATACCATTTGGTCGAGAATCCGGCCCAGACAGTGACCAGTTTGCTTTTGTTAAAACTATATATGACCAGAATGACCATCGGCAGATACAGGAACACAAACCCGAATGTCAGCGACACCACGTTGAACCAACTCAGACGCATCATTGTTCTGCCTCCGCCTGTTTTTGTTGATTACGCTGGAACAGCATGATCGGAACGATGAGCAGTAACAGCAGCACAACCGCCACAGCGGAGGCCACTGGCCAGTCGCGGTTTGAGAAAAATTCTTCCCACAGCACCTTGCCGATCATCAATGTGCGCGATCCACCCAGCAAGGACGGGATCACAAATTCACCCATCGCCGGGATGAAGACGAGGAAGCAGCCCGCGATTATGCCGTTTCGCGACAGCGGGATCGTGACCAGCCAAAAGGCGGTTAGGCGCGAACATCCAAGATCTTCGGCGGCCTCGATCAGGGAGCCGTCCATTCGGTCCAAAGCGGCATAAATCGGTAGGATCATGAACGGCAAATAGGTGTAAACGATGCCGATATAGACGGCGGTATTGGTGTTCAGAATGATCAGCGGAGCGTCGATAACACCGCTCCATAGCAAGAACTGGTTCAGGAAACCCTCTTTGCTAAGGATACCCATCCAGGCATAAACACGGATCAGAAAGCTGGTCCAAAACGGCAGGATCACCAGCATTAACAAAGTCGGACGCCATTCTTCGGGGGCACGGGCCATGGCGTAAGCAATCGGATAGCCGATCAGCAGGGTCAAAACCGTCGACACCAAAGCGATTTGCAGACTGCTTAGATACGCCTTCCAATACAGGTCATCGGTGGTCAAAAAGACGAAATTTTCGAAATCCAGCTGACTGAAAAAGGCCCAAACCCCTTCGGCCCATTCGAAATGCGGCGTATACGGTGGGCGGGCCAACGCGGCGTCGGAGAGCGAGATTTTCAGGACGATCAGGAACGGCACCACAAACAGCACCAGCAGCCAGATATACGGAACGGCAATCAGAACAAAACGGCGCATCAACGGTCCAGCAAAACACCGGCGGTTGCTGTCCAAGACAGCCAGACCGGGTCTTCCCATGTGAAACTGCGCCGTGAAATACGCCGCGTGTTGGCGGTTTGCGCCTTGATAACGATGCCATCAGGCAATTGAACGTAATAGGTCGACAGATTGCCCAGATAGGCGATATCCAACACTTTGCCCTGCACGGCATTATCGGCGCCTTCAGGTTTATCCGCACTAATCGCCACCTTTTCAGGCCGGATTGCCAGATGGCAGGACTGCCCATCGCTAATTGAAATGGACGATAAGGCATTCAATGGCGCCTGTGATTCCATCCAAGTGATTTGGTATTGTTCGTCGCCAACCGATTTTACGGTGCCTTTGAACAGG
Organism: Granulosicoccus sp.; assembly: GCA_047623555.1. Classification (GTDB taxonomy): domain Bacteria; phylum Pseudomonadota; class Alphaproteobacteria; order Rhodobacterales; family Rhodobacteraceae; genus NORP181. Next base: position 21,501 of record JBLHMP010000040.1, on the reverse strand, counting down.
TTCACATCCCCAATGAAATCAGCGACATAGACAGAATTTGGTGTTTCATAAATACGGTCAGGTGTGGCGACCTGCATTAGGTTTCCTTCGTCCATAACAGCGACACGGCTAGCGACAGTCATCGCCTCTTCCTGATCATGGGTGACGATTACAAAGGTGGTGCCGGTTTTTTCCTGAATATCCATCAGTTCAAACTGGGTTTCCTGCCGCAGCTTTTTGTCCAAAGCCCCCAGCGGTTCATCCAGCAACAGCAGTTTCGGAGCCTTCGCCAAAGACCGCGCCAATGCCACGCGCTGCTTTTGCCCACCAGAAATTTGGTGCGGCTTACGGCAGCCAAAGCGTTCAAGCCGCGTCAGTTTTAACATTTCTTCGACGCGGTTGGTAATATCAGCGGCCGGCATTTTTGCCCGACGCAGGCCAAAGGCAATATTTTCCCAAACCGTCAGATGCGGGAACAGCGCATAAGACTGGAACATCATATTCACTGCACGTTTGTTTGGCGGCACATCACCAACGTCTTTGCCGTCGAGTTCGATAGTGCCCTCGGTCACGCTCTCGAATCCGGCAAGCATCCGCATCATCGTGGTCTTACCACAGCCTGACGGGCCCAAAAGAGCAAAAAATTCCTGTGCGTAAATATCAAGCGATACATTGTCGATGGCGACAAAATCACCAAAGCGCTTGGTGACATTACGGAAACGTATCAGCGGCTTGGCCTGCGGATCATTCCACGGTGCGAACTCAGTAACTGCCAATTCGGGCCTCACATCTTTGGACAAAAAGAAAGGCGGACCAATTGGCCCGCCTTATATATTGTCGGCTTAGGTGCCGGACTTGACCTTGGTCCACAATCGCGTGACCACCCGCTGAATTTTCGGCGCGTAGGGCGACGTGGTATAAAGGTTCTTCAGCGTATCCTCATTCGGATAAATGGCTGGATCACCGATAACGTCTTCTTCCAACATTGGCTGGCTCGCCAGATTGCCGTTGGCATAATAGACATAGTTCGACGCTGCCGCCATGTTTTTGGCATCCAGAATAAAGTTCAGGAATTTATGCGCGGCATCGGGATTTGGCGCATCTACCGGAATGGCCATTTGGTCAAACCACATCAATGCGCCTTCGCTAGGGGCGTTATAGGCGATTTCGACACCATTTTCCGCCTCATCCGCACGATCTCGCGCCTGAAGGATGTCGCCCGACCAGCCAAATGCAACGCAGATATCGCCATTGGCCAGCGCATTAATGTATTCGCTGGAATGGAATTTTTGCACATAAGGGCGCACAGCGGCCAAAACGGCCTCGGCTTTGGCGATGACTTCGGGGTCGTGGTTGTCGGGGTCTTCGCCGATATAGGCCAATGCCGCCGGGATCATTTCCGAAGGTGCATCCAGGAAATGCACGCCACAATCGGCCAGCTTGGCCATGTTATCCGGATTGAACACCAATTCAAGCGACCCAACAGGCGCGTCATCGCCCAGCGCTTCGGCAACTTTGCCAACATTCACGCCAAGGCCGGTTGTACCCCACATATAGTTAATCGAATAGGCATTGTCGGGGTCGTATTGTTCTGTCCGGTTCTCGATTACGTCCCAAAGGTTGCCGGCATTTGACAGTTTGGACATGTCCAGTTTTTGAAACGCACCCGCCGTGATCTGGCGCTGCAGGAATGTGCCCGATGGAACCACAACGTCATAGCCCGAGCCACCAGCCAGCATTTTGGTTTCCAGAATTTCGTTGCTGTCAAACACGTCATAGATCAGTTTGATGCCGGTCTCTTCTTGGAATTTGCTCAGCAACTCTTCGTCGATATAGTCGGACCAATTGTAAACCCGCACTTCTTCGGCAAAAGCAACAGAGCTGCTTAGTGCCAAAATTGCAGTCAACGTCGTTAGATGAAATTTCATGATGTTCTCCCTGATGCGTCCCGATTTATTTCAGGCTTCGCAGATTTGATCAAGTTTTGCTTTGCACAGCAATAGTCTGTATGTTTCCACGCAGGGAGATGTTAAGCAAGAAAAGTTATTAGGCACAAAAGGCATTCAAGTGAAACTGACGAACGACACGATCGACAAGGTTCAGCCAAACACCCCCCAAACCCCGGTTCATGAACAGGTTTACCAGAAATTGCGCGCCCAGATTTTATTCGGCGAAATGGCGCCAGGTCAGGCCGTTACAATTCAAGGTTTGACCGGATCTCTGAGCGCCGGGATGACCCCGGTTCGCGAGGCGATCAGACGGTTGATTTCAGACGGTGCACTGACGTTTCAGGGAAATCGACGGGTCAGTGTTCCAATATTGACGCTTACCGATGTCGATGAACTGAATTTCGCAAGAAAATCAATAGAATCAGAGCTCTCTCGCCGTGCAGCGGTGCGTATAGGACCACAAGGGATTGCCGAACTAACCCGTCTTGACGCCGCCCTTGATGCGGCCATCGCTGCTGGTGACGTGGCCAGATATCTATCCTGGAATTATCAGTTTCACGCGGCCCTGTATGCTTGGGCAAATGCTCCGATCCTGGCCGAACTGGCAGACCGTTTGTGGTTGCGGTTTGGCCCATCCCTACGGGTTGTTTGTGGTCGAATGGGCACACAAAACCTGCCTGACTGGCACAAGGATATACTGGACGCCCTACGCGCCAATGATCCGACAGCCGCAGCCAATGCAATGGATCGAGATATCGAACAAGGGATCCAACAGGTCGCCGCTGTTTTGCGAGAACATAGCGATTCGTGCTGATTCGATTGACAGAAAAAAATATGATCATATTCTACTGACAGCCCGAAAATTAGGAGTCGTTTTCATGTCTGCAATTACCAACCACCTGCCCACGTCCGAGCTTCAGGCGCTGGATGCAGCCCACCATATGCACCCGTTTACGTCGAATGCTGAACTGGCCGAAAAAGGCGTGCGCGTTATTACCCGCGCCGATGGCGTCTATCTGACCGACAGCGAAGGTACGCAACTCATGGATGCGATGGCCGGGCTTTGGTGCGTCAACATCGGCTATGGCCGTCACGAACTGGCCGATGCCGCCAGCCGCCAGATGCGCGAACTGCCTTATTACAATACGTTTTTTCAGACGACACATGTTCCCGCGATTGCGTTGGCAAATAAGATTGCCGAACTGACGCCGGGCGACCTGAACCATGTATTCTTTGCCAACTCAGGCTCCGAAGCCAACGATACAAACATTCGTATTGTGCGCACCTATTGGGCCAAAAAGGGTAAGCCCGAAAAATCCATCATCATCAGCCGCCACAACGCCTATCATGGCTCATCCATGGGCAGTGGCTCACTGGGTGGAATGTCTGCAATGCATGCGCAGGGTGGCCTGCCAATTGCTGACATTCATCACATCGACCAACCGCATTGGTGGTCCGAAGGCGGCGACATGAATCGCGAAGAATTCGGCCTGGCGCGCGCGCAAGAACTTGAAAAAGCTATTTTGGAGCTGGGCGAGGACCGCATTGCTGCCTTTATTGGCGAACCAGTGCAGGGTGCCGGTGGCGTGGTCATTCCGCCCGCGTCCTACTGGCCGGAAATCCAGCGTATTTGTGATAAATACGAAATCCTGCTAATCGCTGACGAAGTGATCTGTGGGTTTGGCCGTACCGGCAACTGGTTTGGCAGCGAAACATATGGCATTCGCCCCGACATCATGACCATCGCCAAGGGTCTGTCGTCTGGTTATCAACCTATCGGTGCATCTGTGATGACAGACGAAGTTGCCGCCGTGATCGGCGCCACCGAGTTCGCGCATGGCTATACCTATTCCGGCCATCCGGTTGCCTGCGCCGTGGCGCTGGAAAACCTGCGCATCATCGAAGACGAGGGTCTTGTTGAACATGTGCGCGACGTCGCCGGGCCGTATCTGAAAACCCTGTGGGAGGGTCTAGAAGATCACCCGCTGGTCGGAGAGGCCCGCGTCATTGGCATGATGGGGTCGGTGGCCATGGTTCCGAACAAATCCTCGCGGGCGCCGTTTGCGTCTGATCCGGGGACGGTCGGCAAAATCTGTCGTGACTTCTGTTATGCAAACAATCTAGTAATGCGCCATGTAGGGGATCGCATGATCATCTCGCCGCCGCTGACCCTGACCACCGATGAAATCGACATCCTGATCACCCGTGTGCGTAAATCACTGGATCAGACCTATGCCGAATTGCAGGCCCAGGATATGCTAAAAGCGGCCTCTTAAGCCTTATTAGACTTTGGAATTGAAAGCAGGCCCTGTTCGTCACGGCCTGCTTTTTCACATCCAAAAGGGCGAAATTCTATGGCTAAAGTCCATCTCATCGAAAGGCCCGTTGGCGCCGGAAAATCAACCTTTGCGGCCCAACTTGGCCAGCGCAAGGGCTGTAGCGCGATTGCACTGGATGACTAGATGGCAACACCGTTTCGCCCTGACCGACCGGATGAGAACATGATGCAATGGTACCTTGCTCGCAAAACCCGGTGCATCACGCAAATCTGGTGTATGGCGGACGATCTGTTGCGATCAGGAGATGACGTTATTCTGGAGCTTGCCCAGATCCAACGTCAGGATCGAATGGTCTTTTATGATCGGATAAACGCAGCCGGACGTGCGTTCACGGTCTACGTCCTGGACATTGCGCGATGTGCGTCGCGACCGGGTAGAAACGCGCAACGTTCAGCAAGGCAGCACCTTTTCGATGGACGTGCCCAGCGCCATATTTGAAATGGCCCGCGACATGTGGGAACCACCCAAACAGGCCAAAGTCGACAGCTGCGACATGCAGTTTGTTGTGCCGACCTTAGATCGCACCAGCCGCGCTAAACACTCCAAAGAAGTTGCCGATAACATTTGAAATCGTCAGCACATCGTTGATCGGCGATTCGGTGGCCATAACCAGATCATCGGGATTAATCCTGAACTTACGTGCTGAGAACAGCCCGTCGGCCGTGGTCAGATCAACGGTAAATACCACCCGTGTATGACGTGGTCCGCGCGCGCCCGAACGGATCGCCGAGCCCGAATATTCACGCAAAATCAGCAACCCCTGCGGATCAGCCTTGTTGTCTTTAAAGCCACCCATAATCGATACCGCATCCATCGCGGATACGAAATCTTTGCTAAATATATGTAAGTCTTCTGTATCGGCCGCACCAAAGGACAGGAAATAACGCTGGTCTTCTTCGATAAAGACCTGATCGCCGCCACGCAGCAACGTGTCTAAATTTGGTTTATCTAGCAGTTGATCGACCGAAGTACCGTAAATTGCCCCGCCCCGGACCAGCCGGATTTGCGGATTATTCAGATCTTCGCGGACACCGCCACCAGCGGACAGTAATCCCATCACGGTGAAATTTCTATCCGGCATCGGATAGGTTCCAGGCGTCGCAACGCCGCCGACCAAATCGACCGAATTGTTGCGGCCCTCGGCCAAATTCAACTGGAGCTGAGCGGACGGAACAATGATCTCAAGAGCGCTTTGCATCTGCTCACGCGCCAAATCCGGGGTCAGGCCAATAACGCTGATATTGCCCACATAGGGCATGAAAACCGACCCATTGGCTGCAACCACAACATCGGCCAGCTCGATCACTTTTTCATCGGTCGATGTTAGCAGTGAATTATCAGAACTATCCCAGATGCGCAGGGTAAGTTTATCCCCCGGCTGAATGATCTGCGTACGGGCACCCCGACTGTTGCCAATCCAGCTCAGGTTTTCCTGCTTACCTGTCTCAGGCCAGAGCGCCACTGTTGGCAAAAAGGCGCTCGTAATTTTATAAACGGCAAAGTTTGCTTCGCCTGCTTGGGTGCTTCGGAATACTTCCTCGGCAACGGGCGCACCTGCAGGCAGGCGACCGCAGGTAGCAAGCAGCATGCTCAGGCCCAATAGGGCAAGGGTTCTGATTAACATATTCATAACTGAAATGGCCTGTATGCCGAAAATTTTTTGCGAATGATTGCGCGTAGAATACTAGGACAGCGGATAGGGTCAACCAGAACTCGTCCTGCGCCAGGAAATCTGGACTCTTTTACTGTCCCACCACCACGCAACCAAGACAATATTCCAAAGAATTCCCCGGATGGCGGCCCTAAAATCCACATCGCATTCACCCCTAAACATCGCGCTGACTATTCTTTGATCAGACAGCTGAACCACGCTCAAAACGGGCTGTAACCGACCCCAAATGGCGGAAAATATGCCATATCTCATGCTAATTGGTTGCCAGTCGTACACGCATTGTGCAACCATCCTTCCAGAAAAACGCAAATCAATTGCGATAAAGTCCAAGGGGAGCCGATTTGGCTGACATGAATTCATCCGGCGCGTTCGTAGAATTCGAACGTGTCCAAAAAAGCTATGACGGGGAAATTCTCGTTGTAAAGGATCTTAACCTTGCAATGCCAAAGGGCGAGTTTCTGACTATGCTCGGGCCATCAGGATCTGGCAAAACCACCTGCCTGATGATGTTAGCCGGGTTTGAAACCGCCACACATGGTGACATTCGCCTTGATGGGGTTTCGATCAATCACATCCCACCACATAAACGCGGCATTGGCATGGTGTTTCAGAACTACGCCTTGTTCCCGCATATGACTGTGGCTGAAAATCTGGCGTTCCCTCTTGAGGTCCGCAAAATCGGCAAGTCCGAGCGTGAAAAGCGGGTTCAGCTCGTGCTGGACATGGTGCAGATGGGTGATTTTGGCGGACGACGTCCGGCACAGCTTTCAGGTGGTCAGCAGCAGCGGGTCGCTTTGGCACGTGCTCTGGTGTTTGAGGCCGAATTGGTGCTGATGGACGAACCGCTTGGCGCGCTGGACAAACAATTGCGCGAACACATGCAGTTCGAAATCAAACGCATTTCCGATAATCTGGGTATCACCGTGGTCTACGTGACCCACGACCAGACCGAGGCATTGACCATGTCCGACCGGGTTGCGGTATTCGAAGATGGCCGCATTCAGCAATTGGCGCCGCCAGATAAGCTATATGAAGAGCCGGAGAATAGCTTTGTTGCGCAGTTTATCGGCGAGAATAATACCCTGGAAGGCGTGGTCAAAGAGATCAGTGGCGGTAAGGCCCTTGTTCAGCTGAATGACGGCGAACTCATCGACTGCAAGCCGGTAAATGTCAGCAAGGTAGGCGAACGCACCCGCGTGTCGATCCGTCCAGAACGGGTGGAATACAACAAAGACCGGATGCAAGAAGGCGCGCACACGCTCAAGGCGACAGTGCTTGAGTTCATCTATATGGGCGACATTTTCCGCACTCGTCTGCGTGTCGCCGGCAACGAGGATTTCTTTATCAAAACCCGTAATGCACCGGATCAGGAAAAACTGACCCCGGGTACGGAAATTGAAATCGGCTGGTTGCCCGAGGATTGCCGCGCGCTTGATGCGTAGTGCCCATCATGTCGGTCCTGCTTACAGGGCCGATGAACACGGGGGCCGCAATTAGTCCGTTATTGCAGCTCTAAATCAACAAAACGGACGTATCATGGGAAGAAATACATGAAACTAACAACAACACTAGCGGTTAGCTCTGCTCTGGCATTGGCGACTGGGTTCGCCAATGCCGCAGATATGGCCGACGAAATGACCATCGTAAGCTGGGGTGGTGCGTATACGTCATCACAGCAGAACGCCTATCACACACCCTACGCAGAGAAGACCGGTGTTAATATTATTAATGACTCGTCTTCGGCCGAAGCTGTTGCAAAGCTCCGCGCCATGAACGAAGCAGGCAATGTAACATGGGACGTTGTTGACGTTGTTGCTGCGGACGCCATGCGTCTGTGCGACGAAGGTCTGGCAATGGAAATCGACGCCGACACGCAACTGGCGGCGGCTCCTGATGGCACACCTGCGAGCGAAGACTTTGGCGAATTGCTGGTCAGCGAGTGCTTTATCCCGCAGATCGTATATTCGACAACATTCGGTTATCGCACTGACATGGTCGGGGACACGCCTCCGTCCAACATCTGCGACGTTTTTGATCTCGAAGCTTATCCCGGCAAACGCGCCCTGGAAAAGCGTCCGATTAACAACATGGAATGGGCTTTGATGTGTGACGGCGTTGCCAAAGCCGACGTTTATGACGTGCTGGAAACACCTGCAGGTCAGGAACAGGCGCTTGCCAAACTGGACACCATCAAAGACAGCGTAATCTGGTGGTCCGCCGGTGCCGACACGCCACAACTGCTCGCCGATGGCGAAGTAGTCATGGGTTCTACCTATAACGGTCGTCTGTTTGCTCTGATCGAAGAGCAAAACCAGCCGGTTGCAATGTTGTGGGACGCTCAGGTTTATGACCTTGACGGTTGGATCATTCCAGCTGGCCTCACGCCAGAACGTCAGGCACGTGCGCTTGATTACATCATGTTTGCCACAGACACACAGCGTTTGGCCGATCAAGCCAAGTATATCAGCTATGGCCCGGCCCGTAAGTCGTCGGCTCCGTTGGTTGGTAAGCACGCCGAGTTGGGTATCGAAATGGCGCCACACATGCCAACAGACCCAAACAACGCCAAGAACACGTTCTTGTATAACTACGAGTTCTGGGCCGATTATCGCGACGACATCGACGCGAAATTCCAGGCTTGGTTGGCTAAATAAGACCTAAAACGTTACGGGCCGGTTTTCGCTGGCCCGTTTCACCCTGACGAACACGACAAAACACAGGAGCGACCTAATAAATGCCCAAAGGATATATCATCGCGCATATTACAGTGACAGATCCCGATGCGTACCCGGAATATGTCCGGTTGGACACGCCAATCCTGCAAGGGTTAGACGGGCAATTTGTTGTGCGAGGCGGGCAATCCCAGGTGGTCGAAGGCACAGCCCATGATCGCCATGTCGTGATAGAATTCCCAAGTTATGAGGCCGCGTTAAAGGCCTATAATGATCCAGAATATCAAAAAGTTGCTGACATCCGCCGCCGTTCCGCGGACAGCGTAATCATAGTGGTCGAGGGCGCCTGATGACTGATACAACAAATTCCGGGCCGGTTCTGGCCGCTGATGGTACGCCGCTGAAACGCAGCCTTGCACGTGCCTTAAGAAGGCAAAAACTGCGCGCTGCGGCATTGGTTGCACCATTGCTGATTTTTGTGTTGATCACCTTTCTGGCTCCGATTGGCGACATGCTGTTTCGGTCAGTTGAGAACGATATCGTTGCCAAGACCCTGCCAAAAACCGTGGCCGCGCTATCCACGTGGGACCCTAAATCAGGCGAGCTGCCGGATGAGGCGGTCTATGCCGCTCTTGCCGATGACATGCAAATCGCCGTTGCCGCCAAGAACCACACAAAGCTTGGTTCGCGACTGAACTATGAAATGACCGGCGCATCGTCGTTGTTTCGCAAATCTGGCCGCAGTGTCAAAAAATGGGACCTTGCGACCGATGCCCCGTTCAAAGAAAAGTTTATCGACCTCCACAAAGGCTGGGGTGAGCTGCCAATCTGGCAAACCATGAAGATTTATTCGCCGAAATACACCAATGGTTACTTTCTGAACGCCGTTGACATGAAAAAGGGCCTCGACGGAGTCGAAGCGCGTCCCGAGAACGAAAAAATCTATTGGCTGCTATTCAAACGCACCATGTTTATGTCGATGGTCATTACCATTAGTTGCATCTTGCTGGCGTACCCGGTGGCCTGGATTTTGGCCAACCTGCCGATGCGCACGTCAAACCTGTTAATGATCCTGGTGCTGCTGCCGTTCTGGACCTCGCTTTTGGTGCGAACCTCGGCGTGGAAGGTGATGCTACAACAGCAGGGGGTGATAAACGATACCCTTGTGTGGTTAGGCTTAGTAAGTGACGCCGACAGGCTGATCTTGATCAACAATCAGTTCGGCACCATCGTGGCGATGACGCACATCCTGCTGCCATTCATGATTTTGCCGATGTATTCGGTGATGCAGACCATCCAACCGACCTATTTGCGGGCCGCCAAATCACTGGGCGCCACCAACTGGACAGCGTTCTGGAGAGTCTATTTTCCGCAATCGGTGCCAGGCATCGGAGCCGGTTCGATCCTCGTGTTTATCCTGTCAATTGGTTACTATATTACGCCAGAAATCGTTGGCGGTAACACGGGGACATTCATTTCCAACCGGATCGCATTCCACATATCCAGTTCACTAAACTGGGGGTTGGGCGCTGCACTGGGTGCCATATTACTGCTAGCGGTCTTGCTACTTTACTGGGCTTACGACCAAATCGTCGGCATCGACAACGTAAAACTGGGGGGCTAGGGACATGGCTGCACTTACACCAATCTCGCGTACTCCGGTATCGTTTTACATTCCTGTTGTTGCCCTTGGCGGCGGCGTCGCTGGCCTGCTGGTCGGCACATCACAAGGCAGTACATTTATCGGCATCATTGTCGGCGCAGCCCTGATGGCAGTGATTGCCTATGTCATGACGCAGCTGCCTGGCCCAGAAAAACTGATGCGTTGGGCATTGCTGATCGCCTTTACGGTTATCGGGTTTGTGTTCGCCAAAGTACCCGGCGTTATTATCGGCGGCGCATTCGGCTGGTTCTTTGGCTGGTTCACGTTTTGGCTATACGAGGGCCGGTATCGCGCCAAACTCGCGCCTTATCTGACTCCAAACCAAGTGCTGTGGCACTTTACGTTTCGGGTCATTTGCGGCTTTATTTTTGGCTTTCTCATCACCCCGATCCTTGTGGTGCTGCCCCTGTCATTCAACGCACAGGACTTTTTCACCTTTACGCCAGAGATGCTGCGGTTTGATCCGGCGGGTTACTCTCTCAAACATTACCGCGATTTCCTAACCAACAGTGATTGGCAAAGCTCACTGCGCAATTCCTTGATCATTGCGCCGATGGCGACAGTATTGTCCGTCACCTTTGGCACGCTGGCGGCGATTGGCCTGTCGCAGCAGCATATGCCGTTTCGACGGGCGATCATGGCAATCCTGATTTCGCCGATGATTGTGCCGCTGATCATCTCAGCCGCCGGTATGTACTTCTTTTATTCGCGTGTTGGGTTGCAAGGCACCTATATGGGTGTTGTTCTCGCCCACGCTGTCCTTGGTATTCCATTTGTGATCATCACAGTGACAGCCACTTTGGTTGGGTTTGACAGCTCTCTAACCCGGGCCGCCGCAAATATGGGGGCCAATCCGGTAACCACGTTTTTCCGGATCCAAATGCCGTTGATTTTGCCAGGCGTGATCTCCGGCGGATTGTTTGCCTTTATCACCTCGTTTGACGAAGTGGTCGTGGTGTTGTTTGTCGGCTCAGCCGGTCAGAAAACCCTACCTTGGCAAATGTTCACCGGCCTGCGCGAACAGATCAGCCCAACCATTCTGGCGGTCGCAACAATCCTGGTTGTTGTGTCTATCTGCCTGCTGACAGTGGTCGAATTGCTACGCCGCCGCTCCGAGCGTTTGCGTGGAATGAGCCCTGGTTAAAACCAAACAACGGGCTGGAAAGGTTGAAACTTTCCAGCCCGTTGCCTTTGAATGAAAACGGCTAGCCCCGTAACTTATTCAGTAAAACCAGCGACGGATACCCGTCAGCGACCATATCCAAAGATAGCTGATAACCGCGCACCGCAGCGATGGTCTTTGGCCCAATTTTACCATCAACCCCCAGCGTGCTAAAGCCTTTGGCCGTCAGCAACTGCTGCAATTCCAAACGTTCGCTAAGCGTCAGCGCCCGGTCCGCCCGGGGCCAATTCGACTTAAACGGTTTACCGCCCGATATTCGGTCACTCAGATGACCGACGCCAATCACATAGGCATCCGCGGTGTTGTATTTCTCGATCACTTCAAAGTTATGAAAGATCATAAACGCAGCACCCTGCCAGCCTGCAGGTAGTAATATCGACCCATCCCCGTGGTTCGGCACTGCCAACCCATCGACACCAACAATCCCCAGTTCCGCCCAATCCTTTGGCGCTTTGGAAATGTTACGATTGGCCAGCGTATAGTTGAACCCCTTGGGCAACGTCACCTCAACCCCCCAAGGTTGCCCTCTGACCCAGCCATACTGCGCCAGATACGCAGCCGTTGACGCAAGGGCATCAGTGGGATCATCCGACCAGATATCGCGCCTGCCATCACCGGTAAAATCAACGGCATAGGCAAGATATGACGTCGGAATAAACTGCGTATGCCCCATCGCCCCGGCCCAACTGCCAGTCATATTATCCGGCGTCGTATCGCCATCCTGCAAGATAGACAGCGCCGCTACCAACTGCGCCTCAAAGAATTCACCGCGCCGTCCGTCATAGGCCAATGTCGCCAAGGATTGCACGATATTGCTGCTGCCTCGAAACGTCCCATAGGCGCTCTCAAGGCCCCAGATCGCCACAACAACATCCTTTTCGACGCCATATTTCGCCTCAATCGCATCCAGCGTGTTTTGGTTTTTGCGTAGCGCGTCCTTGCCATTACTGACCCGCAGGTCCGACACAGCGCTGTCTAGATAGTCCCAAATCGTCTTGGTAAATTCCGACTGATTTCGATCGCGTTTGATTATGTTTGCATCATAACGCATGCCCTGAAACGCCTGATCCATCACCTGTTCGCTGATGCCAACGCTTTGCGCTCGCTGTCTAAAACCTGCAATCCAGTCCTGAAACGATTCGGTTTTTTTCTCGGACGGAATGGTTTCAGAGGCAAGGACGACCACGTCTGGCCGCGCCTCGGGACGAATTGACGTTTCCACTGCACCCACTGACAGGGCCGTTGCCAGCATCGCACCGATACTTCCGACGTTTGTCCAAACATGCATTGTTGCTGTCCTGATTATCTACTCGTGGTCAGTCTACTCTGATTGGCCATTTGGCAAAAGCGATCAATCAGTTGGGTCGCGATGTTCCGCCGTCCGTCCCTAATCGCATTGTATTTCAGCCATTGCCTGACGCAACAATGGTACCCGCCGAGGTCGAAAACTTTGGTCCGTCACGATCAGTTCACGCATTCGATCAAGCCGGAACACCCGAAACCCCTGACGTAAATGACACCGCGCAATCAACACGGTAGAGCGATCCATATACGATATCGCCACGGATCAACCCGACGCTGCGTTTCAGCACCGTTCACATCAGTATAGGCGATATCGACGCTCATCTCATCCCATGTCGCCCGCCGCAAATCCGCAACCGAAATGACGGGAACAACCGGCCGATTAAACCGCGTTGCCGACAAAACCGCGTGTTTCAACCGATGCGACTGGCTGGGCGGCAACCGTCCCTGCAACTTGTGCAGTGCCGCCCCCGCTGCCTTGGACAAATCAGGATCCCCAATCTGTTCAACCTCGCGCAGGCCCAAAACCAACGCTTCGAGTTCATCATCGCGAAACCCCAAAGGCGGCAATGTTGCGTCCTCAACCAGGGTAAATCCAAACCCGGCAGCGCCATCAATCACCGCGCCTAATCCACGCAGCGAATCGATATCGCGATGCACGGTGCCTGCCGAAACATCCAACTCCTGCGCCAAAACATCGGCTGTTATCGGCGGTGTGGCCGAGCGCAGGCATTGCATCAACTGAAACAGACGGGCGGTTCTGGACATAATGTGACCATAGCTACAGCTAATGACAAAAACTGTCATTAGCCTTGTCTATCTAACAGGTCAGATATTCCCCATAGGACCACCTAATGCTCACACTTTTGACTTACCCCAGCGGCTTCGGCAAATTCAGTAACAGCGCCTTTTCCGTCAAAGCGGCCTATTTTCTGGTCTTATCCGGCCAGCCCTGGAAACGCGAAGACACATTAGACCCGCGCAAAATGCCCTATGGTAAACTTCCGGTGCTGCGCACTGATGAACGTCTGATCGCCGACAGCGATTCCATCCGCTTTTGGCTTGAATCCAAAGGCGCCAATTTCGAACCCGGCCTGAGCGATTTGCAAAAGGCGCAGTCACAGGCATTGATCCGCATGGCCGAAGACAGCTGGTATTTTTACGTAGTTCTGGACCGTTGGGGCAATGACGACATCTGGCCGATTGTTCGCGATACCTTGTTTGGCCAAATACCGGCCCTGCTGCGCCGCCCCATCACCAACAATATCCGCAAATCGGTCCTAAAGGGGCTAAACGTCCAGGGCATTTCCCGCTTTAGTGAACGCGACAGGATGGACCGGATCGAACGCGACCTACAGGCAATCCACACCTATCTGTGGCAATCGCCATTCTTGATGGGCGATGTACCAACCGCCGCCGATCTAAGCGTCGCACCAATGCTGGACGGAATGCGCGATACACCGGGACAATCCCTCTTGTCGCGCCGCATCCGCGAGGACAAGATACTAACAGACTATCTAGACCGCATTGAAAAGGCGATCCCTTTGCCATGACCCGCCAATTTGCTTGGGCTGATATCAAAGCCGCCTTTGACATCCCAGACACGCAGGCCCGCGAGGGTCTGCTAGCACTTCGCGATCTGGTGTTTGACGTCGCTGATGACCTCCCTCAAACCGGCAGGATCACCGAAGCCTTGCGTTGGGGCCAGCCCTCATACCTGACTCCAGAAACCAAATCCGGCTCAACCCTGCGCCTGGGCATCCCAAAATCAGGTGGATTTGCCCTGTTCGTTCACTGCCAAACCACTCTAATTTCCGACTACCGCGCGGCCTTTCACAGTGCCAAAAACATCGAAGGAAAACGCGCGATCTTGTTCAAAAAGGCGGCAGAAATTGACCCTAACAGAGCAAGATGGCTGATCAGACGCAGCCTGACATACCACCTAAAAACCCACTAAGCTCTTTCTTCTTTCTATAAATATCCCCGCCGGAGGCAAAAAATTCAAAGCTACCGCCGCTTCCTCGCCACCTTCTGCTTGATTTTGTCCGACTTTCTCTTGCCCTTTGACACCTTACGCCGTGCAGTACGTCCTGCAGGACTCGACCGCCTTGGCAAAGCTTTGTCGTCCAGTTCCAACAATTCAAGCTCAAGGCCACCCGTCACCGGAGTCGCCCGCGCCAACCGAACGGTCACCCGTTGCCCAATTGCAATCATCAATCCGGTATCTGACCCCATCAACGTGCTAGTATCCTGGTCAAACTGGAAATATTCGCGCCCCAGCGACCGGATCGGAATCAACCCATCGGCGCCAGTTTCATCCAGCTTTACAAACACACCAAACCGCGCCACTCCGCTGATCCGTCCGGAAAACTCATTTCCCACACGCTCGCTCAGAAAGGCCGCTAAATAGCGATCGGTTGTATCGCGTTCGGCCATCATCGACCGCCGTTCGGTTTCGGAAATATGGGTCCCGGTGTCGGCAAGCCGCTCGATCTCGGCGGCATCCAAACCGTCTTTGCCCCAGCCATGCGCCGAAATCAGCGCCCGATGCACGATCAGGTCGGCATAGCGGCGAATAGGCGAGGTGAAATGCGCATACCGCATCAGAGCCAGCCCGAAATGCCCGAAATTATCCGGACCGTAATAGGCCTGCGTCATCGACCGCAACGTCGATATGTTAATCAGCTCTGCATCATCAGTTCCTGCCGCCGCATTCAGCAACTGGTTCAAATGCCTGGTCTGCAACACCTGTCCCTTGGCCAACGAATACCCCGCCGCCGTCGCCGTTTCCCGCAAGGAATTGAGCTTTTCTGGCGAAGGTTCTTCATGCACCCGAAACAACAATGGTGTTCGTTTGTCGATCAGCATTTCGGCCGCCGCAACATTGGCCAGCACCATCAGCTCTTCAATCAACCGGTGCGCATCCAGCCGATCGCGAAAATTCACCGACGACACAGTACCGTCGTCAGACAACTCAATACGCCGCTCGGGCAGGTCCAAATCCAAAGGTTGCCGTTTTTCCCGGGCCTTTTTCAGCGCGGCATAGGCGGCATACAAAGGCCGAATAATAGGCTCTAACAAGGGCTCAACCTTGTCATTTGGCGAACCGTCGATTGCCTCTTGCACCTCGGCGTAATGCAGCGACGCCACGGATCGCATTAACCCGCGCACAAAGGAATGGCTGATCTTTTGCCCGTCGGCGTCCAGTTGCATACGCACAGCAATACAGGCCCGCGGAACGCCTTCGTGCAGCGAACATAAATCGCCGGACAAACGGTCTGGCAGCATCGGTACAACACGATCGGGGAAATAGCTCGAATTGCCCCGTTTGCGTGCCTCACGATCGAGCTCTGACCCCGGCCGCACATAGGCCGCCACATCGGCAATCGCCACCCAAACGATGTGACCACCAGGATTCGCCGGATCAGTGTCTAATTCGGCATAACAGGCATCATCATGATCGCGCGCATCGGATGGATCGATGGTGATCAACGGCAATTCGCGCAAATCTTCGCGCCCTTCCAGGCCTGCGGGCTTGCGGGCATCGGCTTCGGCAATCACTTTGTCCGGGAAATGATCCGGTATGCCGTGTTGATGAATGGCAATCAAAGACACCGCACGTGGTGCCGACGGATCACCCAGTCGCGCCACAATCCTGGCACGCGGCAGGCCCATGCGCCCCTTTGGTCCGGCCTGTTCTGCCTCAACCAATTCGCCATCTTTGGCCCCATTGCGCGCATCCTCGGACACGGTCCATTCACTGCTGGCGGATTTCTCAATCGGAACAATCCGACCACCCTCAGAGCGTTTGCGAAACACGCCCAAAATACGCTTCGGATTGGTGCCAATGCGTCGGATCAACCGCGCCTCATAGGCATAGGTTTCACCTTCAACCGCCGTCAGGCGCGCCAATATCCGATCATCTGCGCCCAGCGCCGGATCAGAGGCACGCGCGATGATCAATATCCCCGGCTCGTCGCCATCGCCCTGCCATTCCAACGGGCGCGCCAGCAGATCACCGTCTTGATCCGGCCCAAGAATCTGCAACACACTAACCGGCGGCAAACGATCAGGATCGCGATAACTTTTCTTGCGTTTCTCAAGGTGGCCTTCGGCCTCAAGCTCTTTGAGCAGACGCTTTAAATCAATACGCGCCGAGCCTTTTATGCCAAAAGCCTGGGCAATTTCGCGTTTTGAGTTCTGTGTCGGATTCGCCGAAATCCAGTCAAGGATCTCCGCTTTCGTTGGAATATGCTTCATATCTTTCGCCTATCATACGTCGCTAGCAATTGCGATGTTGCCCGGTAAATCATCCACTGTATCCACATCGTTCAACACATCGACCAGCGCCACGCGCAAATCCGATATGGTTGCAATGCTGTCCGCTAGCGCGTGTTCTGTTGACCATCGCACATCTTTAAACAGCCGACGCGGCACCTGATTTGAGTGCTTTAACCCGGTCAGCCAAAACCCGCCATCCGGCGCTGGCCCAAACACCGCATCATGTTGCCCAAGCGCTGCAAAAGCACGGGCAATGTGGGTGCGTCTTATTTCGGGAATATCGCTGCCAATCAAACAAACCGGGCCTTTTTGAGCGGCGCTTATCAACCGCAACATCCGGTCGCCAAGGTCACCGGGCCCCTGTGGTATACGCGCCAGATCACTTGGCCAGACCCGACTGGCCAAACCTTCGCGATCTGGCGACACCGCAAGCACGATTTGCCAGCGGGGATCGCGTAATCGCCTTATTAGAGTCCTTGTTTGATGCCGATACCACCAGGCTGCGGCCCCCATGCCAATGCCTCGACCCAATCGGGTTTTGACCCGGCCGGGGCGCGGGGCCTTAACCATGATGATCAACGTTGGCGTCATGGCAACGACTGAACCATATCCCTGTGCTTAATTCCCGCGTCCAGATAGACTGGGCCAAACACCGTAAACCCAAGCGCCTCGTAGAACCCGATGGCGTGAACCTGTGCGCTGAGCTTTGCCTGCGTTATGCCATCCAGATCGGCGGCAATTTCCAACGCTTTGCCGATCAAGCTTATGCCAAGCCCCTGCCCGCGCGCGATTTGCAAAACGCAAACACGACCGATTTTGGCGATTTCACCGTCGATCACAATACGCGCCGTCCCCAAAGGCCGGTTTTCATCTTGCGCCAACAGATGAATTGCAGTGTCGTCGTTTTCGTCAATCTCGTCCTCAACAGGCACATTCTGCTCGTCGATAAACACAATACGGCGCAGGTCGAAACAGGTGTCCAGATCGTCGGTAATCCCGATCTGAATGCTCATGCAAAGTAATCCGTCAGGATGCCGGTATAAATTGATTTGAGCTGGTGGATCTGCTCAACCTTCACCCGTTCATCCACCTGGTGCATGGTTCTACCAACCAAGCCAAATTCGACCACCGGGCAATGGTTTTTGACAAACCGCGCGTCAGACGTACCGCCAGTTGTGGATAGCTTCGGCGTAATGCCCGTTTCGGCCGTGACGGACGCGGACACCAGATCAGACAGGGCACCCGGAGGCGTAATAAAGCTCTCACCGGAAATCTTAATGTCCATGCCGATATCAACGCCAAATTCTGTGGCCACCTTGTCCGCTTGTGTCTGCAACCAATCGCTTAGGCTTGCTCCGGAATGGCTATCGTTGAATCGGATATTGATCGTCGATTTACATTGCGCCGGGATTACGTTGCTGACCGGATTGCCCGTATCAACCGTTACAACGGACAGTGTAGACGCATCAAAATGGTCGGTTCCAGTGTCTAACAAATGCGATGACAGCCGATCCATCAGCCGTATCATTGGTGGCAATGGGTTGTTGGCCCGGTCCAGATAGGCCGAATGACCCTGTTCCCCGGTCACTGTGAAATAGGCGTTCATCGATCCACGCCGCCCAATCTTAATCATCTCACCCATCACGTCCGGGCAGGTTGGTTCACCGACAATACAAACCGACATCGCCTCGCCCGAGGCTTGCATATAGTCCAGCAATGCGGTTGTACCGTTCACCGCTTCGCCCTCTTCGTCGCCGGTGATGGCAATGATGATGGCACCCTTTGGCGGATCGTTGCGGACCAAATCCACCGCGGCCGCGACAAAGGCCGCGACACCAGATTTCATGTCGGTTGAGCCGCGACCATACATAAAGCCGTCTTTTTCATCGGCCCCAAAAGGCGCCATGGTCCAGGCAGATTCATCCCCCAATGGCACCACATCGGTATGGCCGTTAAACCCAAAAGTACGCGCATCGCCCTTGTCACCCCAGCGCGCAAACAGATTGCACACATCGCCACGATCAACTCGGCTGCAGTCAAACCCGGCCTCTCTCAGAAGCCTTTCCAACAATACCAACGCACCGCCTTCGGTGGGCGTCACGGATGGGCAGCGGATCAAATCAGCGGTCAAGCGGGCAGCATCGGTTGGGGACATCAAAGAACTCCAGTCATGATTTATGGCCATATCAGGCCTGCTTAACCTCACACTTGTGACGAAAAGGGCGCGTTGCCAAGGCCCTTATGCTAAATTTGGGTTAACAGGGCCAATACCACCGTGCTAGAATGTCCGATAATAATATGACCCGAGGCAGGGCGTTCAGCAGTAAGGCCTAATATGGCCACCCTAAATTCAGACACCACAGGCTTTTCTGGTGCAATAATCCGCGTTTCCGGGATCGTTCCCAGCGCTGTTTGACTTGCCTTGTGTCCTTACGAATATGGGACAAAACATGGTAGCAGCGTCAGAGCTTAACATTAACGAAAACGCAAATGCCATTCAGATGGCACAAACGATATTTGGCGATGGCGTGACGGTTATTAGCGCCAGCTATAGCGGTGATGACCGGTCTTTGGGCATCTATACGGACGGCGACTCAAACTCTCCGGGCGTCACCCCCGGGGATACCGGGATTATTCTAAGCACCGGTCGTGCAAGCAGCTTTACCAATTCCAACGGTCAGACGAACCAATCAACCAACATGCGTTGGGGTGTCGACAACACGGAAATGGATGGCTTTGCGATCACTATGACCCTGACGATGGTCGTTATTCCCGGCGTTGAAAATTCTATCCGTATTGGCGTCGCTAATGTGTCTGACAGCAGCTATGATTCCAACCTGTTGATTGCCGGTGATTCAATCCAAACCGACCTTGTTGCACAAGACGACAGCACCACAATGTATACTACCGGCAGCAAAACACTGGACGTCCTGGCAAATGATGTGAATTCGGGCGGTACGTTGGTCATTACCCACATCAACGGCCAGCCTGTTGTCGCAAATAGCACGGTTCTTCTGAACACCGGCCAGACTATTGTGCTTAACCCTGATGGAACGATCTCGATCCTCGGCAACGGCGACATTGAGAACTTTGCCTTCACCTATGCGGTTAGCAACGGCACAAACACAGGCACCGGAATTGTTACGGTTGATACAATCCCCTGTTTCGTCGCCGGAACCCGGATCCAAACGCCCGACGGACCGGTGGTTGTCGAGGACATTCAGCCCGGCGATTTGGTTATGACCCGTGACGAAGGTCCGCAACCTGTACCTTGGTCCGGCCAGCGTCATATCCAGGCGCAAGGCAATCTTGCGCCGATCCATATTCGCGCGGGCACGTTTGGACAGCATAACGATCTTCTGGTGCCTCCGCAGCATCGGGTGTTGGTGCGCGACAGTCTGGCCGAGCTGTTATTTGGCGAAGGCGAGGTTCTGGTTGCGGCCAAAGACCTGCTGAACGATCATTCCGTTACCCGGCAATGTAGCGCACAAGTGACCTATGTTCATCTGAGGTTTGATCAACATCAGATCATCTTTTCCGAAGGCTTGGAAACCGAGAGATTTTTGCCCGGACCAGAAACAACCAATTGCCTTGAACAGCCAATTGTTGATGGAATGTGCGAGGTTTTCCCTGAGTTAGACCCAGTTTCAGGCCAAGATTATGCAACGTCCGCCCGTCGGACATTGCAGAAGTTTGAGGCCCAGCTTCTGCTTCAGAACGCACGGGCGGCCTGAGCTATGGGCTGGATCGCGCTTGCAGACCACGAAGGCCACTTCTTTGCAGCCAACGGCCTGGATGCCCCCAAAGGCGCGCCTGCTTTGGTTAATACAGGTTCCGGCGCAATGTTGACGCGCGGGTCATTGGTGATTGAAACCCGACTGCCGACAATCAAACGTCCACAACCACTGGTGTCTTACAATCGCCCCGGAAAATGGCCCCTGCATCTTTCATTGCAGGCGATTCCGGGCGGCGGCCTGACCCTCGTTCTGGATCAGGGCGGGAATATTCTGCACAAATCTATCAATCATTCCGAAGCTGGCCAGATGGATATTCTTCGGATCACGTATTCCTGGGACTCTCTCAAACAATGGGGACAGCTTGCGCTGGAACGCAGCGATCAGGAACATGTTGTTTTGGTTCCTATCGATTCGCCAATGCCGCTCTTGGTTCGTGACATTCAATCTCTTGTCCGGCCCAGCACCGATCGGTATCTGGCCCCGGATGTTATCTATCTGGCCGTGTCTACCGATATTGAACCGGTTGGGCAGATGCCGTCGTTGACGCCTCAGATTCAGGTCGCAACCCCAATTGGGTATCAAGAAATTGGCAGATTGCGCCGCGGAGATCTGGTGCGGACCGCCGTTGGCGAAAGTGTGCCAGTGTTACAGACCCTAACACGAACAGTTCCGGCGCGTGGGCATTTCAGCCCGGTATTATTGCGAGCGCCCTTTTTCGGGCTCT
>JBLHMP010000039.1:0-34080 GCA_047623555.1 Granulosicoccus sp. | reverse complement strand
GCTTTTTTCCTTTCTTTCCCTCACCGCATTACACAACCTTGACGCGATCTCAGGCGTGCCAAAATCATCCGCTTAGGGGGGCAAATTTGCGCGCCGATGGGGGGGCAATTTTGAATGCTGATTGACAATCCGCCGCATAGGGGCTGCCGAGGTTTGGAATATCCGCCGCTTCGGGGAACACCGCCTGATATTTTCGGTAGGCGTCGGGATCATAAAGGATCAGGTCGTCCTTCCAACCAACCACACGCTCAAACGGGTTTTCATCCAGAACGGCCAGCGAATAGATCATCCGACCTTCGCCCAACACTACGCGCTGAACGCCCTTATCGACCTCGACCTGACGGCCGGCAATATCAACAACCGTGATTTTTCAGCGTTGGCCTCGTCAACTCCAAAAAGTGATAAGGCCATGGCCCCTAATGCAAATACGTGCATACTTTTCCCAGCACGGCGCAGAATTCCGTTGGTCATATTGACCCCCTATGTCTGGTTTTATGGATGTCTGGCTGGGAAAGCATCGCCTTGGCTGACGCGTGCGTTATTCAGTAGGTGACTAAAAAAGTCAACTTTAAGTATTGCATCGGAATTGTTTTCAAAATTCTGGGAGTCATATTTTTCTTGAACAATTTTGACATAAGGTTATGAAAGGTAATTATTATATTTACTAATTGACTCTTGAAAGGCGATCCAATGGATACCTCCGGGCAGGCCGTTCTTGTGACTAGCGGTGGTAGCGAGCTAGGTCGGGCAACGGCCCGGCGGCTGGCATCTCTGGATGCCAAGGTTACGATCCTTGATTTTGATATCGCCCGCGCCATGGACGACGCCGACGCTGATCCGAATACAGGCGAACGTCGGGGGATCATCAACACCTGTCCGTGGCCTGGCGGGATGGCCAGTTGGGGCAGGCGATTTATGGCGCGATTGCTTTGCCTGCCTGCTGTGCACGAATTTTCCCGCGCTGGTATCCGGGTGATGGCGATTGCGCCGGGCCTGTTTGAAACCGCGATGACCGAAACTTTGTCGGCCAAAGTACGCACCGCTATCGCTGCAACCATCCCGTTTCCCTCGCGTCTCGGGTTTGCCGAAGGATTGCGCTGTTGGTTGAGCAGTTCGTTTGTAATCCGTTCCTGAACGGCACCACTATTCATCTGGATGGCGCTGTGCACCTGCCGCCACGCTAACAAGGAAATTGAATGTTTGATCCGATGATGAATATAGAAATTGAGGGCGCTTTGGCGATCCTCACCATGTCGCGCCCTGCCAAACGTAATGCGATGTGCGACGGTCTGCTGGCCGAGATTGATACGTTTTTCACCAATCCGCCTGCGGAGGTTAAGGCGGTTGTGCTGACCGGAACCGCCGGGCATTTCTGCTCGGGTCTGGATCTGAGCGAACATGTCTCGCGTGATGCTGAGGGCACCATGCGTCATTCGCGCCGTTGGCACGCGATCATGGAAAAAATCCAATACGGCGGTCTTCCTGTGGTTTCCGCGCTGTTTGGGGCCGTGATTGGCGGCGGTTTAGAGCTCGCCACATCCACCCATGTGCGCATAGCCGAACCGTCAACGATTTTCCAGCTGCCCGAGGGACGGCGCGGTATCTTTGTTGGCGGTGGCGCCACCGTTCGGGTTGGTCGTATTCTGGGTGCTGACCGGATGATCGAGATGATGTTGACCGGGCGGAAATATGGCGCTGATGAGGGAAAAGTCCTTGGTCTGGCACATTATTCTGTCGGCGAAGGTGAGTCGCTGGCATTGGCGAAAACGCTGGCTCTGCAAATTGCCGGAAACGCCCCACTGTCCAACTATATCATGATTCAGGCGGTTGCCCGGATCGAGGACATGTCAAAAGCCGACGGGTTGTTCACCGAAAGCCTGTGCGCTGCGATGACCCAGACCAGCCCAGATGCCGTCGAAGGGCTGGCCGCGTTTCTGGAAAAACGCGCGCCGGAGTTCGGTTGATCTGATGGCTGTGAAAAAGAGCCCACAAAGTGGTAGCGCGCCACAGGCAAGCACCGTGTCAGATGCG
Source organism: Granulosicoccus sp. (assembly GCA_047623555.1). Taxonomy (GTDB): domain Bacteria; phylum Pseudomonadota; class Alphaproteobacteria; order Rhodobacterales; family Rhodobacteraceae; genus NORP181. The sequence goes on along the minus strand of JBLHMP010000039.1, from coordinate 32,049 downwards.
TCGTTGCGCGGTCTGTTTGGCTATACGCTGAAACGGACATTCAACGCGATTCAGGCCGATCTGGCTCTGACTTTACGGCCGTTCGATTTGCGCATGATCACCTATTCGCTGTTGGCGGTTATTGTCGACAATCCGGGTGTGCGCCAATCGCAACTGGCCCAGGTTCTGGCAATTGAGCGGCCAAATCTGGTTGTTCTGCTGGATGAGCTCGAACGGTCTGAACACATCACCCGCGAACGCGAAATTGCGGATCGGCGGGCCTATGCGTTGACCTGTACGTTGGCGGGGCGGCGCCTGTATGAACAGGCCCGAGTGGCGGTTCTGGCACATGAAGCAAAGTTTTTGCAAGAGCTGGATGCCGGCCAAACAGACGCTATTATTGCCAGCCTGCGCAAAATTGAGCGTAATGTGAAAGGTATATCCTGATGGGTCAGTCCGACAAATACCAACTTCATGACGCCTGCCTTGAGACCCGTTTAGATGGCGTTATGTTATTGCGATCAAATGATGTTTTGGGCGCGGTTGCGCCATCAACAGGGACTTGGTTGCATCAATGGGCTGACCAGACGCCAGATGCGGTTTTTATTGCGGAACGCAGCGGTGCGGGCTGGCGACGTGAAAATTATCGCGCCAGTTTGGAAAAGATACGGGCCTTGGCCGCGTCTCTGTTGGCGCGCGGTTTAACTGCGAAAACGCCGATCATCATTCTGTCGGGCAACGGTGTTGATCACGCGCTGCTGACGCTGGCAGCCCAGTATATCGGCGTGCCAACGGTACCCGTGGCCGAGCAATATTCGCTTATCTCCGGCGCGCATCCCCGACTGATCGAAGCGGTGCAAATGGTGCGTCCGGTCATTGCCTATGTAGATGATGCCAACCGGTACGCCGAGGCGATCTCTCTGGATATTTTTGACAAGATCGAGATTATTGCGACCAATCCCGGCACTCAAAATGTCACGTCAATTTCCGACTTGTTAAAGGGGGATGCCAGCGCCGATCTGAACGCGGCGTTTGCCGCTGTTGGCCCGGATACGGTTGCGAAAATATTGATGACGTCAGGTTCCACCTCTAGCCCCAAGGGGGTTTTGACAACCCAGCGGATGATGTGCACCAACCAGACGCAGATCGCTGATGCCTTGCCGATGCTACGCCAACGGCCTCCGGTGATTGTTGATTGGCTGCCTTGGAATCACGTTTTTGGCGGCAGTCACAACTTTAACATGATGCTGGCCAATGGCGGCAGTCTTTACATCGATGACGGTAAACCGTTGCCTAAATTGTTCCCGCGTACAGTGGAAAACCTTGGGATGATGACCGGCACATTATCGTTTAACGTCCCGGTTGGGTTTTCGATGTTGCTGGACGCTTTGCGGGCTGATGACAACCTTAGCCGACGGTTCTTTGCTGACCTTGATATGATATTCTACGCCGGCGCGTCGTTGCCGCAGGAAATCTGGTCCGGGCTTGAAGGTTTGGCGCGTAAATCCGGGCGTGAAATGCCACTGGTGACGTCGTCCTGGGGGCTGACCGAAACCGCGCCTGCCGTGTTGATGCAACACGAATTGACCGATCAGTCGGGCATCGTTGGCGTACCCCTGAACGGCACAACCATCAAGATGATGCCAGACCCCGATGGCCGTTGCGAAGTCCGCGTCAAAGGCCCCAACATCATGACCGCCTACTTTGAGAACCCGGAAAAAACCGCCGAGAGTTTTGATGACGAAGGGTACTTCATCACCGGCGATGCGATGGTGTTTGTCGACGCGAATGATCCCAACAAAGGCCTGCGCTTTGATGGGCGAATTTCCGAAGATTTCAAGCTGCTAACCGGCACTTGGGTGCGGGCTGCTAATTTGCGATTGGACATGCTGTCGTGCCTGTCGCCGTTTGCGGCTGATGTAGTAATCACCGGCCATGACCGGGCTGAAATCGGTGTGCTGGTTTTTCCGAATATCGCGGCTCTTGAGGCGGCGGGGTATGCCACCACGCAGGAAAATGGCGTGATCAAGTGCCCCAAATTGAACGCCAAAATAGCCGAGGTTCTGGCTGAACGCGCCGCGCGTGTTGCCGGTTCATCCAGCCGCATCACCCGGGCGCTGGTTCTGTCCGAGCCACCCTCGCTGACCGATGCCGAAGTTACCGCCAAGGGCAATTTGAACTTTCGCAAGGTTCTGAGCGGTCGCGCGGACCTTTTAGAGCGGCTTTATGACAATTCTGACCGGGCTTTGATCCGGCTTTAGCAAAGGGATACCCCATGATTGATCTCAACAAAGTTCGCGCAATCGATTTTCATACGCACGCCGAAGAACCCTGTGGTTGCCACCGTGACGACGGCTATGACGATCTGCAGGCGACGATGGCCAAGTATTTTCGCGCGCCCTGGTCACACCCTCCGACCATTCAGGACACCGCTGCGCATTACCGCGAGCAGAACATCGCCGCTGTGATCTTTCCGGTCGATTCCGAACGCGAGACTGGTTATCGTCGGTACAAGAACGAAGAGGTCGCCGAATTGGCCGCTGAAAACAGCGATGTGCTGATCCCGTTTGCATCAATTGATCCCCACAAAGGCAAAATGGGCGCGCGCGAGGCACGGCGTCTGATCAGGGATTTTGGCATTAAAGGCTTCAAGTTTCACCCGACAATGCAGGGCTTTTATCCCAACGACCGCATGGCCTATGAACTGTACGAAGCCATCGCCGAAGCGGGCGGTATTGCGTTGTTTCATACCGGGCAAACTGGCGTTGGATCGGGCATGCCCGGCGGCAATGGCATGCGACTGAAATATAGTAATCCGATGTACATGGATGACGTTGCGGTTGATTTCCCGGATATGAAAATTATTCTTGCTCACCCGTCTTTCCCTTGGCAGGAAGAGGCGCTTGCCGTGGCGCAGCATAAACCAAACGTTTATATTGATCTGTCCGGCTGGCGCCGAAATATTTCCCTGAAATTTTGGTGAAATACTGCAACACGATGCTGAAGAAAAAGGTGCTGTTTGGATCGGATTGGCCAATGATTACGCCAGAACGCTGGCTGTCGGATTTTGAGAAAATTGCCATCAAGGATGAGTTGCGCCAAGACATCATCAAAGGCAACGCCGCGCGACTGTTGGGATTGGCATAGCGTGAAACCGTTTTACGCACCACTGGATGGTACCCTTTTTCGCTGAATGTAATTTCCTGGGCAGATCGCATTGCCGATTGGGACAGGGAATTTGCGGGCGACGTGGGCCGTCATTTTGCGGCCTTTGCTGAGGACGAGATTGCACCGTTGAACGAACCGGGCGATGCGCAAGGCTGCCGCATCGTCGACGGTCGTGTGCAACTGCCCGCCGGGTTTGGTGCGGTCTATCAGACCTGTAGCGACATGGTTTGGCCGGGTCTGACCTGTCGCGTATTTGCTGCAAGGCGGAACAGATTGGTGCGCCTTGGCAGATCACGGGTGAGAAAATATTCATCTCTGGAGGTGATCAAAACATCAGTAAAAGCATCCTGCATCTGGTTCTGGCGGGACCCGGCGACAACGGCGTGCGCGGCTTGTCGTTGTTTTTGTGTGGGTCGGAAAAACCGGATGGCGCGCGTTACGATATCACAGTGACCCGGATCGAGGATATGATGGGGCTGCATGCTTTGCCAACCTGCCAACTGGCGTTTGTTGGCGTGGTGAGGGACCTGATTGGCAATCCCGGTAAGGGCCTTAAGGCGATGTTTACTATGATGAATCACGCGCTGCCTAAATCGAGCAGCGGCAAGGTTCTGTGGCGCGATTTACAACTGGCTCAGAACTCCACTGACAGCCCTGTAAAAGACTAGGGAAACTCACTGAACTCTGACGGAATGTCCTGCAGGCAGGCGCCGTTGTTCAAACTAATTGCCTGGCGCCAGATCATGCGTGCCCGCAGCAAAACCGTATCTTGCAAGGTGATGGTTTTGCGGTCCATGTCGCGAACCTGTGCTGGCCAGTGCGCGTCGTCCAAATCACGCCAGAGGACATTCAGATGGATTTGGGAATGCTGAAACAAATGCCTTAGTGCGTGGGCCGACAAGGTAGCGCCTAGGTCGATTTCGCCATTTAGGCTCTGTTTTGACGAATACATCGGCGTTTCAATGCCGGTCTGCCCCCAGGTTATCAACCGTGTCATGGCGCGCGCGTGATAGCCAACATGGGCGATCACATGACGGCGCGACCAGCCTTTGATGCTCGAGGCCCCGTCCAGATCAGTATCCGATAATGCGTTCAATTTCCGGGCAAAATACGCGGTACCACGGCGGACCAATACCAACTCTGCAGCGGGCGCATTTGGTGAATCATAACGCGCGCCGGATCCTTGTCTTACTCGCAATGCGGCCTGTGCGTCTGTCGACGGTTCACCCATGTCAGGATGGTTGCCCGTCAATCTGAGTGCGGGCGAAATTAAGTCGCTCCATGATTGGTGCGTCCGAAAACCGGAACAGATCGAACTGGGTTTCCGCCTCAAGAGACCAGGGAATCCATGACGGAATTACGAACATATCGCCAATATCCAGCTGATGTGTGATCCCGTCCAGCACCACCGCGCCTTTGCCCTCAAACACCTGAAACACGGTCGATCCTACCTCGCGGCGCCTCGGTGTTTGCGTCCCCGCGCGCAGGCGGTGGAATTCACAGCGCATCGTTGACATCACGTCACCGCCAGTGGTTGGATTGACATAGCGGATCGCCGCATGACCCTGCTCAAACGTGGCGGGCTGGCCTTCGTCTTCTAGTAACAATTGTTCGGTCAACGCGCGGTCGGTGAATTCCCAGCGATAGGCGCCGATGGGCGAACTAACGGTGTTTTGCAGGCCTGATAAGGGCCGCAACCCCGGATGAGCCCACAGCCGTTCGCCGCGCGAAAAGTTCGGTGTCGCATAGTCGGTGACTTTGTCCGATCCGAACTCAAAAAATCCAACATCGTTTTGTTGCGCGAATGGAATATCCAGCCCGTCAATCCAGGTCATCGGATGATCGGTGTCGTTGTGATGGCCGTGAAAGTTCCAGCCCGGAGTTAGTAACAAATCGCCCCGGCTCATCCTGACTGGATCGCCGTTCACCACGGTCCAAACGCCTTCGCCATCAACAACAAAGCGAAATGCGTTTTGCGAGTGGCGATGTTCTGGCGCGGTTTCGCGGGGGCCGAGATACTGGATCGCGGCCCACATGGTCGGGCTAACGTAGGCATTGCCGCCAAGACCCGGATTGGCCAACCCGATGGCGCGACGTTCGCCGCCACGCCCAACCGGGATCAGTTCGCCGGATTTTTCAGCGAGCGGCAGTAGGTTGGCCCATTTCCAGACATGCGGCACCGCCTTTGGTTTAGGATGCGTCGGCATCAGATCGGCACGCTGGGTCCAGAGCGGGATCAGGTGCTGTTCTTCAAAGCCTTTGTAAAGCGCGCGAAGCTCGGTTGAATCCTCGGGCTGCATGGCGTGATCAACGGTTTCGTGTTCCAACTCGGATGTCATCGGATTGCCTTTTGAGTTCTGCCGGGGTCACACGGCGTCAGGGTGTTGCAAAGGCGCGGCGTTCTGGAAAGCAAGGATTGTGTCTAACGCGGCGAAAATGCGGTCTATGGTCGGATATTGCGATAGACTTACATTGAATCGCCGATTGTTCCAGACCCGAGCGTAAAGACACAGATCGGCCAACCCGCATGTGAATTGCGCGCATTTCCAGTGCTCGTGCTTTGGTCTTGATGCTGTTGCCACTCAAACCGCGTCTGGAAAGAGCCGTTGATCAGGCGGAATCCCGAAACAAAATTGTTCCGTCAATCAGGTGGTCTTTGGTCAAAACATTGCCACTGCTTTCCATGCCCAAAAGCGCCTGAGCCGTCAAAATACCGATCTGTTTGGTGTTTTGCGCCACCGTCGTTAAGGATGGATTGGTAAATTTGCTAAAATGCTGATCATCATGCCCCGCCACGCGCAGGTCATTTTCGGGGCCTTTGCCAACTTTGAGGCCCAATTTTGCGGCCGCAGCCAAAAGGCCAAAGGCAACCCGATCATTGACGCAAAATATGGTCGATCCCTTGGGGAGGGTCTCTTTGGACAGCAGCAAAAACTGCTCATAGCCAAAGCGTTCAAAGTTGTCTCTTACCGGGATCGGGTCCGGGTTTATCAATCGGGGCTCAAACCCCAGTTTGCTCATGCTTTCGAAATAGACCTTTTCACGCTCAATAATGTTTGAGTTCAGCGGCGGCATGCCGAAAAACACCGGCGGCGTGCCGGATCGACACAGGTAATCAACCATCATCGAAACACTGTGACGGTTATTAGTCCCGATATAGGACATGTTTTCGTTTGGTCGTGAATCCATAAAGACGATGGGCACGCTCTTCAGGGTATTTTCGACCACTCGTATATCGGTTCTGGCGCTTAGTGAGGCCATCGCAATACCGGTCAGGTTCATCGATTTCAGACGCTCCAGAGCGTGGCTCTCGGTTTTGGGATCACTATGGGAACATTGCAGGATCGTAAGAAAGCCGTTCTCTTCTGCAAAAATTTCGATGGTATTGACCAGTTCGCTATAGAACGGGTCAATGATCGACGGCACGATAATGCCAATGGCGCGGATTTTGCGGCGAGTCAGATTTGCCGCGTAAAAATTTGGCCGGTAAGAATGCTGTTCCACCCCATCTTCGATGATCTTGCGGGTTGATCGGCGCACAGACAACGGATCTTTAAAATATCGGGAAACCGTCGGGCGGGACAGGCCTATCGCCCCGGCAAAGTCTTCCATTGTGCGAATTTCGTTTTCCACTACTGCGAACCCGTGCTTGCATGTTGTCACATCAGTATCTGACCAACCCACCCAAATTGGTCAACAATCAAATTTTGGGAAAGTTCTTGACCTGAGACATTAGTAACGTAAATTTGTACACGCGTAAAGAATGGGAATGATTCTTGAGAATTGCAGAAAAATTTTGCTCAAAACTGGCGTCCACACGGGGCATCAGAACAAGTATTTCGACACCTAAGGGAGAGAATAAATGAAAACTGTATCAAAAATTGGTGTGGCACTGGCGACGTCAGTTGCGCTACTGTCTGGCGCTGCCAATGCGCAGGATAACGGCATTACAATCGGGTTTTTGCCCGGAGTTGTGGACCCGTTTTATCAGGTAATGGAGCTCGGCGTTATGGCCGCTGCATCTGATATGGGCGTTACTGTCATCACCCAAATTCCGCCAACCTGGGGTGTCGAAGTCCAAACGCCGATCCTGGATGCGATGATTGCACGCGGTGACCTTGATTATATCGTTATCGCCCCAACCGACAAAGACGCCATGGTGGCCCCATTGCAACTGGCGCTTGAGGCCGGTGTGCGGATCATCACCGTTGATACCTTTCTTGGCAATGGCGACTACGCCAATGGTCCGGTGACCTTCCCGATCAGCGCCATCGGCTCGGATAATACCGAAGGCGGACGGATTTCGGCGCGCGGTCTTGCCGAGGCAATTGGTGGCTCCGGCCAAGTTTACATCTCAAATACCAACCCAAATGTGAGCTCGGTTGAGGCGCGTGCAGTTGGTTTTACCGAAGTGATGGACAGCGAATATCCTGACATCACGATTGTTGGCATGGATTATAACCTGAACGACATGAATACCGCCGTGCAGCAGACGCAGGCGACTTTGCAGCGTGTTCCTGACCTTGCCGGTGTCTTTGGCACAAACGTATTTAGTGCGCAGGGCGCCGGGACAGCGATTGTAAATGCCGGTCTTAAAGGCGCGGTTCAGGTTGTGGCCTATGACGCAACCCAATTTGCAATCGAGCAGCTGCGCGAGGGCATTGTCAGCCTGGTTCTGGCACAGAAACCTTTTGATATGGGGTATATGGCCGTTCAGTTTGCCGTCGCCGATGCCAGTGGGGTCACCAGCCTGCCGACAAATGTCGAAACCGGCTTTGCGATCATCGACATCAACAATGTTGACGATCCAGAGGTTGCTCGGTTCATCTACCAAGTGCCTAAATAAGCACCTGATCCTAAGATATTGACACTATCCGGGGGCGTCAGCCTTGATGCTCCTGGATTTTTTGTCCGCAAATACCAAGGATATCGTGATGGCCGATACGCCCCCCGAAGCAGCGCAAAATCCCGCAACCGAGGCGATGAAATCGCAGGCTCTTCCACAAAAACTGGCCCTGAGTCTGTTGCAGGTCTGGGCCTGGGTGTTTCTGGCCTGTCTTGCCCTCATATTCATTATCGCGGTGCCGGTCGTTAGCGGCGGCGCGGTCAGTTTCCTATCTGTGCGAAATTCGCAGAATATCTTGGTCGCTATCACTCCGGTGTTGTTGCTTGGGCTTGGGCAAACATTTGTCATCATCAGCGGCGGCATTGACCTGTCTGTCGGGTGGGTGATGAGCTTTGCTTCCGTTATTTCGGCGCTGGCCTTGCGAGAGGCCTATAATGCCGGGCTGCCGTTACCCGTTGCCGTTCTTGCCGGGTTTCTGGCCGGTTCCATCGGCGGCGGCATGGTCGGGCTTTTCAATGGCGTGATTATTGCCAAACTAAAAGTGCCTGCCTTTATTGTCACCTTGGGCACGTCGTTCATTGTGCGGGGGCTGGCGCTGTTGATGTCAGAAAACACCACCGTTATCGGGCTGCCCTCGGGGGTTCGCGATTACGGCAATGAATCGCTGTTCTACTTTGTCCGGGGCGACGGTGGCGGGTTCAGCATCTTTACCAAACCCGAGGTTACTGGCGAAATGCTGCGCCGCATGGACCGGATCATTACCTACCCGGTATTGGTCACCGCGATTGTTGTTGGCATCGCAATCTATGTTCTCAGACGCACCAAATTCGGGCGCTACACATATGCAATAGGCGGCAATCAGATCGCTGCCATGCGGGCCGGCGTGCCGGTTGATCGCCATATTATCAAACTTTATATGCTGTCTGGTGCAACCGCAGGCATTGCCGGGTTCCTGTCAACTTTGCGCTTTACTGCCGGGTCAGCAGTGATCGGCGACTCGCTTTTGCTGTCGTCCATCGCTGCGGTGATTATCGGCGGAGTGTCGCTGTTTGGCGGTTCTGGGTCTGTTGTTGGCACAGTAATCGGTTCGCTAATCATCGCGGTGTTAACAACCGGTCTGGTGATGTTGAACGTGCCGTCGTTCTGGCAGTTCATCGTTGTCGGGGCCGTGGTTATCCTTGCGGTGCTGATTGATCAGTCACGTGACGCCATTAAGAACAAGATTGCGGGGCATTAACATGGAAAAGCAACCCATTCTCACGGTTCGAAACCTGACGAAAAAGTTTGGCGGCCTGACGGCGGTCAACAATGTGAACCTTGATATTTACCCAGGCGAGGTCCTGGCGCTGCTTGGCGACAATGGCGCCGGTAAATCGACGCTGATCAAATGTGTTTCGGGCGCCCATAGCCGTACCGAAGGCACCGTGACCTTTCAGGGTGAAGAGGTCAATTTTGCCACCCCAATCGAGGCGCGGGATAAAGGTATTGAAACCATTTATCAGGATCTGGCTTTGGCCAACAACCTTGATATCGCCGGTAATATCTTTCTTGGGCGGGAAAAGGAGAACCGCTATTTCGGTGGGCTATTGCGGCCACTGGATGACAAATTCATGCGCGCGCGGTCGATTGAGGCGCTCAAAACGCTTCATGTTGAACTCCCTGACCCAAAGGCGCCGATTGAAACGCTGTCGGGTGGTCAGCGGCAGGCCGTGGCGATTGCGCGCGCGGTTTATTGGGAGGCCAAACTGATGATCATGGATGAGCCGACCAACAACCTCGGCGTGCCCGAACAAAAGAAGGTGCTGGAACTTATCAACAACCTGAAAAATCGTGGCGTTCCGGTTGTTCTGATCAGCCACAATCTGCCGGATGTGTTTGCGGTTGCCGACAGGTTGATCATCATGCATCGCGGTCGCAAAGTGACGGAAAAAAAGATCTCAGAGACCAATTCAGAAGAGGTTGTTCAGTACATGGTCGGGGCGCTTGATGACACGCGCGACCCTATGGGGGCCGGCTGATGCAAACAGACAAAGTTGTTTTGGTGACAGGATCCGCGTCCGGGATTGGGTTTGCAATTGCAAAAAAATGCCATGCTCAGGGTGCGAAGGTTGTTCTTCATGGGCTTGATGCTGGCGAACTGGAAACCGCCGCGCAAAAATTGGGTGCGGATGTGTCATACATTGTGGCCGACCTTATTGATCCGGCTGCGCCGCAGAAAATTGTCGATTTTGTGATCGAAAAACATGGCCGCATTGATTCGCTTGTCAACAATGCCGCGCGGCTTGATCGCTGTACGCTCAAAACGGCGACCAGCGATTTGGTTGATGCAATGTTTGCGGTAAATTTCCGCGCGCCATTGATGTTGATTCAGGCGGCAACTGCGGTGATGGAGCAGCAAGGCGGCGGCAGTATTGTCAACATCGGCTCGATCAACGCCTCCTGTGGTGCGCCAACTTTGCTGGTCTATTCCGCAACCAAAGGCGCGCTGGCAACCATCACCCGAAATCTGGGTTTTTCGCTGGGGCCAAAAGGCGTGCGTATCAACCAGATTGATGTGGGCTGGACTGCGACGGAAAACGAACACCGTATTCAGACGACCGAAGGCAGACCCGAGAATTGGCATGAATTGGTTCACGAAAGCTATACGCCAAGCGGCGCGCTTTTGACGGCTGACCAAATCGCCGAACACGCAGTTTTCTGGCTGTCAGACCAAAGCGCACCGATTACCGGCCAGGTTTATGAGGTCGAACAATACCCGATGATTGGCCGCGCCTTTCATATCAGCCCAGCCAAAACCCCAACGACCTGAAACTGAAAAGGTAGCACATGAAACAGACGTGGCGTTGGTACGGACCGGATGATCCGGTCACTTTGACAGATGCGAAACAGGCCGGGGTTGAGGGCGTAGTCACGGCATTGCACCACGTTCCCCCCGGTGACGTCTGGATGCCAGATGAGATCGCAAAGCGCAAAGCCGAGGTCGCGCATCTGGCGGATGGCAGCCCCAGCGGCATGCTTTGGGATGTGGTTGAAAGCGTCTTTATCAGCGATGAAATCAAGGCCCGGAATGGCGACTGGCGCCAGCAACTGGACAACTACAAACAGACGCTGCGCAACCTTGCCGCCGCCGATATCCGCGTGGTCGCCTATCATACCATGCCGGTTCTCGACTGGACCCGCACAAACCTGAAATGGAAGCATTCCAATACCGGGCTGGCGTTACGGTTTGACCATTGCGAAATGGCGGTGTTTGACATCCACATTCTTGCGCGCAAGGGGGCGGCCCAGTCTTATCCCGACGACATTGTAGCGCGGGCAGCTGAGATGTTTGCGGCGATGAACGACGCTGAAAAAGTCACGCTAACCAAAACCCTCACCGCCGGTTTGCCGGGGTCTGGCGAAAGCTGGACTTTGCCCGAATTTGCCGACCGTCTGGCGGTATGGGATAACATTTCAGCGGATACCTTACGTCAAAATCACTACGATTTTCTGGCCGAAATCGCGCCTTTGGCCCAAGATCTTGGCCTGCGTCTGGCCTGTCATCCGGATGATCCGCCGTTCTCGATCCTTGGTCTGCCGCGCATCATGTCAACGCAATCTGATTATCAGGCGATGTTTGATACAGTGGATTTGCCCGCCAATGGCATGACATTTTGTGTCGGGTCCTTGGGTGCGCGTGCCGACAATGATCTACCGAACATGGCGCGCATTTTTGGCCCGCGCATTCATTTCGCCCATCTGCGAAACGTGCGGCGTGAAACCGGTGGCGTGCCGTGTGATTTTTACGAGGATGATCATTTGGCCGGTTCAACCAATATGGTCCGGGTGATTGCGGCGCTGATGAACGAAGAGCAGCGCCGAAAATCTGCCGGTGATCCCGTGACATCCATTCCGATGCGTCCGGATCATGGCCACGAATTGCTGACCGATATCGGCGCTGGTGGAAACCCCGGCTATACCGCGATTGGACGGCTGCGCGGGCTGGCGGAACTGCGCGGGGTGATGTCAGCGATCGAGGAATTATCGACGTGACGCAAGCCGATCTTGATACAATTTTGCGGGCGATTTCCGGTCAGTTTCAGACCGGTACTCGGTTTATTGTCGCCATTGCCGGACCACCGGCATCGGGCAAGTCGACCTTTGCCGAGATGCTGCAACAGGCGCTGAATGCACAAAGGGCAGGGCAGTCCGAAATTCTGCCAATGGATGGCTTTCACTTTGACAATGCCGTTCTGAGCAGCCGGGGCCAACTCGCGCAAAAGGGCGCGCCGCAGACCTTTGATATTGACAGTTTTGCCGCCACTCTGTCGCGCATACGGTCCGCCGAAAAAGACGTCGTTGTGCCGGTTTTTGACCGTGATCTGGACCTCGCCCGCGCCGGCGGGCGAGTGATTGGCGCAACTGTGGATGTGATCATTGTTGAGGGTAATTATCTAATGCTTAACCGCCCGGAGTGGCTGCAATTGGCCACAAATTACGACCTGACAATCGGTTTGGACGTGGCGCAGGATGTGCTTGAACACAGGCTCATCCAGCGCTGGGTTGATCAGGGTATGGCGTTACCGGAGGCCGAAAATCGGGCGCGTGGCAATGACATGGCCAATGCCGCAACGGTGATCCGCGAGAGCCTGCCAGCAGACATTACAATCGCGCCTATGACCAAAACCCATAAGGGGGGGGCGACATGCCAGATGTAACTCCGCAAATGCGGCCCACAACGAGCACGAACAGGTTGGCCGGACTGTCAGAGCACCGCAAATGGCTGCGGGTACAGGCGGATGCCTTGTTTGATTTTTTTGAGCCAAATCTGCTAAATCCCGCTGGTGGTTTTCATATCCTGAGCCATGAGGGCCAGCCAATAGCCGCGACCTCGGGCGATCACGGAACTGAGCGGCAAATACACGACACAACCCGCATGGTGCATTGTTTTGCCATTGCCAAACTGATGGGCCGCCCAAATGCCCAGACCTATGTTGATCAGGGTATGGATTTCATCTGGAATCGGCATCGCGATACCAAAAATGGCGGCTATTGCTGGGGGGTCGACGATCAAAACCCAACCCAGCCGGATAAACGCGCCTATGGTCACGCGTTTGTTTTGCTTGCGGCCAGTTCCGCCAAAATTGTCGGTCACAGAGATGCCGATCGACTGCTTGCTGATGTCAGCGAGGTCATTCATCAGCGGTTTTGGGAGGCCTCGAATGGCACCTCAAGCGAAGAATACACCGTAGACTGGCAAGGTGTCAGCGACTATCGCGGTCAAAATTCCAATATGCATCTGACCGAAGCGCTGATGGCCGCCTATGAGGCCACTGACGACCAAAGCTATCTCGACATGGCCCAAGGCATCGCCGAGTTTTTCGTGAACCGCCACGCGCGCGCATCCGGTTGGCGGGTTCCTGAACATTTCCGCGATGATTGGAGCATTGATTTTGATTTTGTCGGCGATCCGGTGTTCCGGCCAAAGGGTGTGACCCCTGGCCATGGTTTAGAATGGAGCCGCCTGCTTATCCAGCTTTGGCAGTTGGGTCGGCAGCAACATGACTGGATGCCCGAGGCAGCAAAGAAATTGTTTGTGACCGCGGTTAATACTGGCTGGAACACCGACATAGGTGGGCTAAATTACGCATTGGACTGGGATGACAAACCCAATCAGTTCAGCCGCTTGTGGTGGCCCTGCGCCGAAGGTATTGCGGCGGCGTCTGCCTTGGGGGCGATCGACGCTGACCCGGTTTTTGAAGATTGGTATCGTCGGGTCTGGGCCTTTGTTGATGGCAATTTCATCGATCATATCCGTGGCGGATGGTATTCTGAACTTGATGCAAATTCGCGGCCAGTGGACAATGTTTTTGTCGGCAAGCCTGATTTGTATCACGCGCTTCAGGCCTGCCTGATTCCGATGTTGCCGACAAATGGCAGCATCACCCGTGGCCTGCTTAACCAGCACAGGGGTAATGCGGTATCAATATGACAGGCCTGTGCTGTCACCAAAAACATTAAGGGGCTGATTATGGAAGATAAAATTGCAGTTGTGACCGCAGCGGGGCAGGGTATTGGCCGCGCCACAGCCGAAGGGTTAGCAGCACGTGGTGCCACGGTTTACGCGCTTGATAACAATCCGGACGCGCTTAATGACGTCGTCGGAATGACGCCTGTTGTTGTCGATTGCACCGATGCCAAAGCGGTCGCCGAATTTTTTGCCGACTTGCCGCGCGTTGACATCCTTGTGCATGGCGTCGGCCATGTTCATCACGGCACCATTGAGGATTGCGCGCCTGACGATTGGGCCAAGACGCTGAATATCACCTTAAACAGCGCCTATCTGGTGATCCGCGAAACCGTTGGCAAAATGAAGCAACACGGCGGCAGTATCGTCAACATTGCCTCGCTTTGTTCGTCGGTCAAAGGCTTTCCAAACCGCTGCGCCTATGGGGCCGCCAAGGGGGCTGTGATCGGGCTGACCAAATCGATCGCGATTGACTATCTGCCTTACAATATCCGCTGCAACGCGGTTAATCCTGGCACCACCCTGTCGCCGTCGCTTGAGGCGCGCATTGTCGAGCTTGGCAAAGAGATGGGAAGCGTCGATGCCGCCCGTCAATCGTTTATTGACCGCCAACCCATGGGCCGACTTGGCACGCCGCAAGAGATCGCCAGCATGTGCATTTATCTGGCCAGCGACGACAGTTCCTTTGCGACCGGGCAGTGTTTCAACATTGATGGAGGCACGCTGATCTAGGGACAGAGCCGGGATCGCAATAGGGTTTAGACAAAACAGGGCCGCGAATCCGTAATGATGCGCGGCCCTGTTGTTTATCGGGGATGAAACTATCCGATGATCGCGTTCAGTGTCTCTGAGGGGCGCATAACCGCAGTGGTTTTGGCCAAATCACCGTGGAAATAACCGCCCAAATCGGCAGCGCTGCCCTGAGGGGCCGCGAGCTCGGCGATGATCGCGGCCTCGTTCACGTTTAGCGCTTCGGCGATTGGGGCGAAATGCGCGGCAAGATCTGCGTCGCTGTTCTGTGTTGCCAGTGCTTCGGCCCAGTAGCGCGCAAACCAATAATGGCTGTCGCGGTTGTCGGGCTCACCAACTTTGCGCGACGGAGAGTTACCGTTGTCAAGAATACCCTGCGTCGCGGCGTCAACCGCCTGGCCCAGCACGCGGGCCTTTTCGTTGTTCTTGGTATCTGCGAGAAAATTCAGGCTTTCACCAAGGGCGCAAAATTCGCCAAGGCTATCCCAGCGCAGATGGTTTTCCTCAACAAGTTGCTGAACGTGTTTAGGGGCCGATCCACCAGCACCAGTTTCAAACAGGCCGCCACCATTCATCAGCTTGACGATCGACAGCATCTTGGCAGAAGTTGCCAACTCAAGGATCGGAAACAGATCCGTCAGATAGTCGCGCAGCACGTTACCGGTGATGGCAATGGTGTCTTCACCCCTAGTGATGGTCTGCAGCGAGGCGCGGGTGGCTTCGCGGGGGGGCATGATCTCAAACTTATCCGCGACGCCTTTGGCCACAAGGATCGGTGTGACATAGGCGATTAATTCGGCGTCATGGGCGCGCGCCGCATCAAGCCAGAAAATCGCGCGAGTGCCTTCGGATTTTTGACGGGCGATGGCAAGGTTCACCCAATCCTCAATAGGTGCTTTGCGCGCCGAGGCCGAACGCCAGATGTCGCCTGCCTGTACATCATGGCTATGCAATACTGTGCCGTCCTCAAGGATCATCTTGACCGTGCCGGCAGTTGGCATTTCAAACGTAGTCGGGTGCGAGCCGTATTCTTCGGCTTTCTGCGCCATCAGTCCGACGTTTTGCACAGTGCCAGCGGTGGCTGGGTTCAGCTTGCCGTTCTCTTTGAAAAACTTGACCGACTCGTCATAGATTGGCGCATATGAATTGTCGGGGATCACACAATTGGCGTCTGATTCCGCGCCATCCGGGCCCCAACCTTTGCCACCCGCACGGATCAGCGCGGGCATGGAGGCGTCGATGATCACGTCAGACGGCACATGCAGGTTGGTGATGCCCTTGTCAGAATCAACCATATACAGCGGTGGACGCGAGGCTATGCAGGTTTCGATATCGGCCATGATCGCGGCATTATCAGCAACGCGCTCCAGCAGATCACCCATGCCAGAGTTCGGGTTCACACCCAGATCGGCCATCGGTTGCCCATGTTTTTCAAACACCGGCGCGAGGAAAACCTTGACGGCGTGACCAAAAATGATCGGGTCTGACACCTTCATCATCGTCGCCTTCAGGTGCAGCGAGAACAGCGTGCCTTCGGCTTTGGTTTTCTCAATCTCATCAGCCAGGAACGCGTCAAGAGCGGCGGCGCTCATATAGGTGGCATCGACCACTGTACCGGCAGGATAGGTGATGCTCTCTTTCAGAACGGTTTCGCCATCGGCCGTTTGCAGCACGATTTTGGCGGTGGCCTCATTGGCCAATGTGACGGACGCCTCGTTTGAGAAAAAGTCACCACCAGCCATGGCTGCGACCCGGGTTTTGCTGTCTGATGACCAGTCGCCCATGCGGTGCGGATTGTTCTGGGCAAAGGTTTTCACAGCCCTGGCGGCGCGGCGGTCCGAATTGCCCTCACGCAGCACTGGGTTTACGGCGGATCCCTTAAGCGTGTCATATTTGGCGCGTACAGCTTTTTCAGCGTCGCTCGCCGGTGCTTCGGGATAATCAGGCAGCGCGTAGCCCTGAGACTGAAGCTCTTTTACAGCGGCAACAAGCTGTGGAACCGAGGCGGAAATATTCGGCAGTTTGATGACATTTGCGCCAGCGGTTTTAACCAGTTTGCCCAGTTCGGCCAAGTCGTTCGGCTGGCGCTGTGCATCGGTCAAAAATTCCGGAAAGGTCGCCAGGATGCGACCCGCAAGGCTGATGTCTTTTGTTCCAACAGACACGCCTGCAGCGGCGGCGAATTTCTGGATGATCGGCAGGAAAGACGCAGAAGCGAGCTCGGGCGCTTCATCCACTTTGGTGTAGATGATATCTGACATAGGAAACCTCATGAAATTGGATTTCCCGTTCCTTATCGGATGCATCCAATAAGGTCTACAGTATACTATTGTATACGGTGTCAAATGCCTGGGTCGGGATAAAATGTCCCGACCGATTACGGCGACATCCCGTCCATTGTGGCGTCATTGCACGTGTCGTGCTGCTAAAGCAGAACCCGCGCCGCCATTGACCGTCATGCAAAACGACTGATGGCGAGAGGATGCCGCTGATCCTCCAACAGCTAAATCAGCAGAGCGATTCCAACGCTTCTTTCAAAAGCTGGGTTTTGCTTGGCCCCAGTTTTTTTAGTAATTCATCGTTCTGCGCATTGGCAAATTTGCGTAGTTTTTCAACCTGACTGCGCCCAAGATTGGTCAAGGCCAGCTGTACACGGCGATGATCGGCCTGCGCAATTTGGCGATGCACCAGACCGTCTGCAACCATGCGGTCAACCAGTTTCGTCAGCGTCGGTGGGTTCATAAGAACAACTTCGGCCAGCTCACCCATTGTGCGGTCTTCTTCGGCACTCAGGACCTCAAGAACACGCCAGGCTTCGACCTGAATACCGAGCTCTTTCAACTTTGCATTCAGGTTTTGGTGCACGTTCCGATGCGCCGCAGCCAGCGAATACGAAAGGTAGTTTTCAATTGGAATTATTCTGTCACTCATAGCGCTGCCTGTCTTACCACTTATGGGCGACAAATAGTTCACTTGGAAAATAAAATCAATTGCAGTACCGTCGTTTTCAGTGAGAAAAGGGGCGACTAGATCGTGAATGTCGAGCTGACAAAGTGGCCAGAGGCGCATTTGGGGTCAACAGACCTGCTTGATGCGTCCGCCGACGGTTTTCTATTGGGCAAGTCAGCCGCGTTCCGTGTGGCGCTGCTTATTCCGATGTGCGGTTCCGCCGGGCTTTGGGCACCGTCCTGCATTGCCAGTGCGCAGGTTGCGGTGGGCGAATTGAACTGCCGATCCGGCATAGCCGGGCGTCAGGTTCAGATGATCATGATCGATTCAGCGCTTGAGGCGCAAACTCCGGTGGAAGAATTGGTTAATTCCCTGATCGAAGCCGGGTCGATCGACGCCATCGTCGGGATGCACATCAGTGCGATTCGCCAGAGATTGGTCAAAGTAGTCAAAAGCCGGATACCCTATATCTATACGCCACTTTATGAGGGTGGCGAATGTACGCCGGGAGTTTTCACCATTGGTGACACGCCTCCGCAGCAGTTGGGCCCGGCTATGTCGCATCTGCAAAAGCAATTTGGACTGAAAAACTGGGCCTTGATCGGCAATGACTACGTCTGGCCGCGCACCTCAAACGGGTATGCCAAAATCAAACTGGCCGAGATGGGCGTTAACCTTGTGTATGAGCAATACCTGCCCTTTGGCGGCGGTGATCTGAACCACGAGATTGAGGCGATTTCTGCCTCGGGCGCCGATGCCGTTCTGATGTCGCTGGTGGGTCAGGATGCGGTCGATTTCAATCGCATTTTCGGCTCATACGGGTTGGATGAAAATATGATCCGGCTGTCCTGCGCTATCGAAGAGAACGCGCTGTTGGCAAGTGGTGCGGAAAACGTCAAACGGCTGTTTTCGTCTGCGTCGTATTTTGCGGCCATCAACACGCCGGAAAACGCGGTGTTCCGTGAAAAATATCATGGCTTTCACGGCGATCGGGCCCCCGTTCTGAACTCAATAGGGCAATCCACATATGAGGGCCTGCAGTTTCTGTCGAGCCTGATTGGCGACAGCAAAACTGACTGGCGAGAACGCCAGTTTTCGGACTGTAACCCCATTCAGTATGACAGTGTCCGACGGGCCAGTTATAGTTCGAACGCGTCAAGCGGGTCGCCGGTTTATCTAGCCAGAGCGAACGGCATCATCTTTGATGATATAAAAGTATTGATTTGAAACAATAGTTTGCACGATTTACTTGAAAAGTGAAATAAAATACTTGAAAAGGAAATTAATTTCCTAATACCTTGATACCCAACATTGGGTCGTGGGGGCAGGTGCATTCAGGCACCATCCATCACGATACGGGAGGGTACTTTGGTCTGGACAATTTCACTACTGCTCGCAGCTGCAATCCTGGCATTTCTTGTTTGGTTCATGCAGCGATTTTATGCCAAGGCAACCTCAGAAACGGCCTTGGTGCGAACCGGATCGGGTGGGCAGAAAGTTGTCATTGATGGCGGCTGTATTTCGCTGCCGATCCTTCACCAAATCCAGAAAATTTCGATGGGGACAATGGTGTTTCGCCTGACCCGTGACGGGGCGCAGCCGCTGCTGACGGGGGACCGTTTGCCCGCCGATATCCAGATGGAATTTGAATACCGGGTGACGCCGACCAAAGACGGCGTTGCCATGGCGGCGCAATCGTTGGGCCAGCGCATTGCCCGCGACGGTGACGCGGTCAGTGACCTTCTGAGTGGGAAATTTATCGACGCGCTGCAAAACGCCGCCGCTGCGCGCAGTCTGGACGACATTCACAAAGACCGCACCGGGTTTTCCAAACAGGTCACAGATGAGGTGCGCCCGCATCTTGAAAGCCTTGGCTTGACCCTTGTTGCTGTGTCTCTGGTGCATGTGGATCAGGGCAGATTCAGGGCCCAGGACGAGAACAATGCGTTCAATGCCGAAGGTATGCGACGGCTCGCATCGGTCGTTGCCGAGAATCGCAAAGAGCGCATTCGGATCGAAACCGAGGCCGATATTGCCATTCGCGAAAGCCAGCTGGCCCAGGCCCAACGCCGCCTTGATATTGAACGCGCCGAGCGGGAATCTGAGATCGCCCAACGCGAACATCTGGCCCGACTTGAGGCCGAAGCACAGGCGCTTTCGGTTGAGAAAAAGGCCGCTGCGGACCGCATGGCCGAAGCTGCCGAGCTTGGCAAACGCCACGAGTTAAAGGCGCTTCAGGTCGCCTATGACGAGGCCCTGCGCAAACTGGAAATGACCGCAATTCGCGAGTTGGAAGAAGAAAAAATCCAGAATGCTGTGCGCCTGTCTGAAAAACGATTGGTCGAAGCAGATGCCAAAATCGCCGAAGAGCACGCCCGCTCAAAGGTCATCCTGGCGCAAGAATCAGTTCAGACCGACAAAGAGCGCGCAACCGCGAAACGCGAGCGTGAAATGTCATCCCTAAGGGTAGAGCGCGAAACAAGCGATGCAGCGGCAAGGGCAAAACAAGAGGCTGAAACCCAGCTGGTTACCGCCCAGGCAAGTGCTAAATCCGAGAGTTTGCGCATGGAAACGGAGGCCTTTGGCCGCGCCGCTCTGATCGCTGCAGAAAACGGGCTAAGTGATGCGGTGATTGCGATGAAACTGCAGGAACGCAAGCTGGATCGGTTGCCTGAAATCATGACCCAGATGATGAAACCGGTCGAAAAGATTGATTCAATCCGTATCAACCAAATCAGCGGCATGGGCGGCAATTCGGATGCGGCCACTGGGGTCGATGGTGCCTTTGGCGCGGCGATGGATCAGATTCTTGGCATGGCCGTGCGTTTGCCCGCGATGAAACAGATGGGCGAAGAAATCGGGTTGGATTTTGACCCGAACATTGCCGGACGCACCGCAGATTATGCCAATCGTATCAAATCAAAAACCGAACCAAAAACACCAACGGGAGAGAAGAAATGACACTGAACAGACGGAAATTCATGGCGACCACGGCCGCATTGGTCGCCGCGACAACCCTGCCAAGCATGAGCTTTGCCGCCGACACGATCAAACTTGGCTCGGTTCTGGATACTTCGGGTGTATTTGATGCCTATGGCAAGCCGATGGATATGGCGATGCGCCTTGCGGTGGACGAAATTAACGCGGCTGGCGGTCTGAATGGTCAGATCGTCGAAGTCATCGCCTATGACACCCAATCCGACATGGCGCTATATTCGCAATACGCGCAGCAATTGACCCGCGAAGACAAAGTAGACGTTGTGCATGGTGGCATCCTGTCCGCATCCCGCGAGGCGATCCGCCAGACCATGCGCAAAACCAAAACGCCGTATTTTTACAATGTATTGTACGAAGGCGGCGTCTGTGATCGCAACATTTTCATCAACGGCGTCACCCCTGCCCAACAGGTCGAAGCACTGGTCCCCTACGCGATGGAGAAGTCGGGCAAAAAGGTCTATATTCTGGCGGCTGACTACAATTATGGTCAGATCACTGCCAAATGGATCGAGAAATATGTAACCGAAAATGGCGGTGAGATCGTCGGGCTTGATTTCTTTCCGCTGGATGTCTCTGACTTTGGGTCGACCATTGCCAAGATCCAGACAGCCGGCCCTGATCTGGTGATTGCCCCGCTTGTCGGTGGCGCGCATCTGTCGTTTTTCCGTCAATGGGCGGCGGCCGGCATGAAAGACAAAATCCCGCTGGCTTCGACCACTCTTGGCGTGGGAAATGAGCACAAAGTGCTGACCGCAGCCGAAGGCGATGGCATTATGGTCGCCTATAACTACAGCCAGGAATTGGACACGCCGGCCAACGCTGCGTTCAAAAAGAAATGGGCGGCGGCCTATGGCGATAACGACAATTACCATGAAATCGCGATGTCCAATTACCAGGGCGTCATGATGTGGGCCGAAGCGGTGCGCAAAGCGGGCAGTACCAACCGCGAAGACGTGATTGCAGCGCTGGAAACCGGTCTGTCGATTGAGGGGCCAAGTGGTAAAATTACCGTTGATCCTAAAACCCACCATGCGACGCTGGATGTGCACATCATGGAGTTTGATGGCCAGCGGATGAAGGTGATGAAAACCCTGCCACAACGTGCGCCGATCGACACCCAGGCAGTGTGTGACTTGCTGGCAAACCCAGACGACAATACGCAATACGAAATCGATTTCTAAAACTCCCTGTGACTGTAAGGGGCGGCCTTGTGTCGCCCCGTTTTCCTATTCCTCACGCTTTGGGTTTCGCTACCTCATGGATTATGCCGCTGTTATCACCGTTGAATTCGTCTATGCAATTGCCTCGCTTGTGCTGATCAGCGCCGGGTTGGCCATTGTTTTTGGCATGATGAAAGTCATTAATCTGGCACATGGAGAGTTCATGATGATGGGCGGTTACGCCACCATTACTGCCGTGAATTACGGCGTGAATATCTTTGTCGCCATGCTGATTGTTGCGCCCCTAACTGTTGGTCTAATCGGCCTTGTGGTCGAACGATTGGTGATCCGGCATCTTTATGGACGCTTGGTCGATACCATGCTGGCCACATGGGGCCTGAGCCTGTTTTTCATCGGCATCGCCACGATGATTTTCGGAAACACCACCACAGGCATTTCCACCCCGATTCCCGGATTTACGGTGGGGAATTACCAGATTAACGGCTATAATTTCTTTATCATTCTGGTGTCGATTGTCCTGCTAATCGCCATGTACGCAGTGCTAAAAGGCACCCGTCTTGGACTGATTGCACGCGGCGCTATGCAAAACCCCGAAATGGCGGCGGCGTTGGGCTATAGCCCCGACAAAATCTATATGGCAACGTTTTTTGCCGGCTCGGCCCTGTCCGGACTGGCGGGTGCAGTTTTGGCGCCATTGGTTGGGCTGGTTCCAACCTCGGGTGGGGCCTATATCGCCAAGGCGTTTATCACCGTGATTGCCGGTGGCCCGTCGCTGATTGCTGGGCTGATCAGTAGCGCGGGCCTGTTTGGGTTGGTCAACCAAATCTTTACCTTCACGGTCTCACCGGTGATGGGTGAAGTCGCCCTGTTGGTGTCCGCCGTGATCCTGCTGCGCCTGCTGCCCCAAGGGGTCACCGCGCGGTTCTTTAAGGGTAAAATGTAATGAAAACGTTTTCCCCAAAAGAGGCCATTACAACCATTCTGGTCGCAGCCGTGCTCATCTACATCCTGCCGATGATGATCTCAACCTATACCCTCAGCGTGCTGGTGATTTATGCGATGCTGGGTCTTAGCCTTGGGTTAATCTGGGGGTTTGGCGGCATCCTATGCTTTGGTCAGGCGGCATTTTTCGGCCTTGGCGCCTATACTTACGCCATCGCCGCAATCAATTTTGGCGAAAGCACCCTGCCGATGATTATCGCGGTTTTGGTACCCGCCGCATTTGCCGCGCTTTTGGGCGTGTTCATGTTTTATGGACGTCTCGCCGATGTTTACCTTGGCGTGATCACCCTTGTGGTTACCCTGATCCTGTTCAAATTCATCAACGCCACTGCGGGCTCGGCCTATGTTATCGGCAAGGCGCGTTTGGGCGGATATAACGGCATCCCGGGGTTTCATACGTTGAATATTCCGGGCCAGCCTGACGCCTATATCTGGGGCGACCCGTTCTATTATGTCTGCGCCGTGGCGCTGGTGATTGTGTTCCTTTTGGTCACCGCGTTGCTGCGATCAAGCTTTGGCCGTATCGCCGTGGGCATCCGCGAAAACGAGACCCGGATGTCACTGATGGGCTATGATGTGCGCGCCCGTAAAACCATTCTGTTTGCGATTGGGGCGGCAATTGCCGGACTGGCGGGCGCGTTGTTTGCAAACTGGGGCGAAATCGTCACCCCCGGCCTGTTCAGCCTTGGCCAATCCGCCGAGATCATCATTTGGTGCATCGTTGGTGGTCTTGGTACCCGCGTCGGACCAATGTTTGGCGCGGCTGGCCTTGCCTATATGAAATTCATGTTGGGGCAGCAGTCAATGATCGACAACACGTTGATCACTGGCCTGATCCTGGTGATGTTTGTGCTGTTCCTGCCCAAAGGCATTGTGCCAGCGGTCACTGACCTGTGGAAACTAAGTGTGCGCCACGGCCCGAAACGCAAGAGCGCAAATCGACGTGTCAAACGGGGGCGGGCGCATGGTTGAAACGGTTCTGGAAACAGTTGGGCTGACGATGCGCTTTGGCGGCGTTGTCGCCTCGGACAATGTGAATTTCAAGCTTAAGGCGCGCGAATTGCGTTGCCTGATTGGGCCAAATGGCGCGGGCAAAAGCACGTTTTTCAAATGCGTCACCGGGTTGCTGACCCCGACAAGTGGTCAGGTCTTTGTGCGCGGTGAGGAGGTGACCGGCTGGTCACCGCACCAGGTGGCCTCCTTGGGCGTCGGCATCAAAATGCAGGTTCCCAGCGTTCTGGATGCCCTAAGTGTACATGAAAACATATGGTTGGCCGCCCGGCGATTTTTGAATACCCGCGCCGCCAACACCAAAACAGACGAGGTCATTGAGCGCCTGAACCTTGGCCCAATTGCCCGCGCCGAACTGGGGCATCTGGCGCATGGTGAACGTCAGCGGGTTGAATTGGGCACGGTTGCGGCTGGCGATCCTTGGTTGATTTTGCTGGACGAACCGGCTGCGGGCCTGTCGGGGGAAGACGTCGAAATGATGGCCGGTCTGATCCGCGAAATGACCCGCACGTCGGCCGTGGTGATCGTTGAACATGACATGCAATTTATCCGCTCAATCGCGCAAACCGTAACGGTGTTTCACCAAGGTGCGGTGCTGATGGAAGACCACGTAGATCGCGTGATGTCTGACCCGACAGTGCGCAATGTTTATCTGGGAAAGAACGCATAAATGAGTGACGAACCCGATATTTGCCTTGATGTAAAAGGTCTGTCAGGCGGTTACGGGCGTGTTCCTGTGCTGCATGGGATTGAGTTTTCCGTGATGGAAAATGAGGTCGTTGGCGTGCTTGGGCACAACGGCATGGGTAAATCAACACTGCTCAAAACCCTGATGGGGTTTTTGCCCGCGCAATCCGGAACCATGCGGTTTTTTGGCAATGAAATCAACCAGCTGCCACCCAATGAACGGGCCAGTATGGGCATAGGTTATGTACCGCAAGGGCGCGGGATATTTCCACAACTTAGCGTGCTGGACAACCTGCGATTTGCCTATCACGATCACGGCCAAGGCAGCGAAGGCGACACAATTGCCAATGTCCTTAAGGATTTTCCGCGCCTTGATCGTCTGCTGGACCGCCAAGGCGGGGCTCTGTCCGGAGGTGAGCAACAGTTGCTGGCGCTGGCGCGCTGCCTGATGGGCAATCCTGATTTTCTGCTGCTGGACGAACCCACCGAAGGTATCCAGCCGTCGATCATCGAGGAAATGTCTGAAACCTTGCTGAAGTTGCGCAACGAACGGGGCCTGTCCATCCTGCTGGTCGAGCAGAATTTTGACTTTATCGCCGACCTTTCTGATCGTGTTCTGGTGCTGGAACGCGGTCGGATCACTGGCGAGTTGTCGCGCGATGATCTGCGGGATCAATCCAAAGTCGACCAGTTTCTTGGCTTTGGTGCTGGCCGCACAACCCGTGCAAATTCTAGCCCGCCAACACCGCGCGTGGACAACCGCACAGCCGCATCAAAACCTATCGCTATACCTTCACCCCCTTCAAATCCGGTGACCAATATGACCATCAAACGCCCCACGCTTACCCAAATGCGCCAGATGGCGGAACGGTTTGGGATGAACCTGACCGATGATGAGTTGGTTGAGTATCTAGAGATCATCGAGCCCAATTTCCAATCCTACGATCGGTTGGATGCGACCCCGGATAACCTACCCGAAGTCCGTTATCCCCGCGCGCCCGGTCGACGGCCTAGTCCGGCAGAAAATCCATTGAATGCATGGTATTACAAGACCAACATCAAGGGCGCGGTTGATGGCCCGTTGCGCGGCAAAACCATCGTGTTGAAAGACACCGTGTGTCTGGCCGGGGTGCCGATGATGAACGGATCGTCGATCATGGAGGGCTATACGCCCGAACTCGACGCCACCATCGTCACCCGCATTCTGGACGCGGGCGGCACCATCATTGGCAAATCCAATTGCGAGAATTTTTGCCTGTCGGGCGGGTCACACACCAACGCCACCGGGCCGGTGCACAACCCGTGGAAACACGGCTATATGGCCGGTGGTTCGTCCAGCGGATCGGCGGCTTTGGTGGCCACGGGCGAGGCCGATATGGCGATTGCCGGCGATCAGGGCGGCTCAATTCGTATTCCTTCGTCAAATTGTGGTGTCTACGGGATGAAGGCGACGCACGGGTTGGTGCCCTATTCCGGGGTGATGCCGGTTGAACAGACCATTGATCACGTCGGCCCGGTCACCAACACCGTTGCCGACAACGCATTGTTCCTAGAGGTTCTAGCCGGGGCTGACGGGCTTGACCCGCGCCAATACGCGCCGCGTACTTATCACTATTGCGAGGCCTTGGGGCGGGGTGTTCACGGCCTGCGCATCGGCATTCTGAAACAAGGTTTTAGTCGCCCCGAGAGCGAGGCCGATGTCGATGCCAAGGTGCTTGCCGCTGCAGATCGGTTCCGTGATCTGGGCGCACAGGTTAGCGAAATTTCGGTGGAAGAACACGACTTTGCCACCGATTGCTGGACCGCCATCACCCTTGAGGGACTGCAAGACCATATGATGCACGGCAACAGCGGTGGCACCAATTATCGCGGGCTATTTGTACCCTCGATGATGGATCACATGGCCCAATGGCGAAACCGCGCTGACGAGCTTTCGCATTCGCTCAAGGTGAGCATGTTTGTCGGCGAATACTTTCAGGAAAACTATCGCGGTCGGTTTTATGGCAAGGCGCAAAACCTGATGCGCAAGGTGGTGCAAAGCTATCAGGCAGCGTTCGTAAATGTTGATCTGATGCTGTTGCCGACCGTGCCGATGAAGCCACAAATCATCCCGCCCGCCGACTGCACGCCGAGCCTTTATGTACAACGCGCATTCGAAATGATCGGCAATACCGCGCCCTTTAATGCCACCGGTTTTCCGGTGATGTCGGTGCCGTGTGGCCTTAGCGAAGGCCTGCCCATCGGTATGTCGTTGGTGGCGCCAAATTACGGCGAGATGGTGATTTATCAGGCGGCCCATGCGTTTGAACAATCTGGTGATTGGCGCGTTTTTTAGGAGAGGCAGCAATGTCCATATTGAATGAAAGTCTGGCCCATAAAATCGGTACAATGACCGCCTCGGGGTCGTCTGCGGGCCACACAAAGACGGGCCACACAAACACCGCCCCGCGCGAAGGCCATTCCTATGTGGTTGGCGATAAATCCGTTGACCTGCGCCATATAACCATCCCGCAAATGTTAGCCGAAACCGTGTCGCGATATGGCCCGCGTGATGCGTTGGTTTTGCCAAAATTGGGCAAAACACTAAGCTATTATGATCTGGATCGCGAGGTCGATGCGCTTGCCTCGGGGCTACTCGCACTTGGGCTGAAAAAGGGCGACCGCCTTGGGATTTGGTCACCGAACCGGTTTGAATGGCTGCTAACGCAGTTTGCCACCGCCCGAATTGGCGTCATACTGGTCAACATCAATCCGGCCTATCGACTGACAGAATTGGAATACGCG
Source organism: Granulosicoccus sp. (assembly GCA_047623555.1). Taxonomy (GTDB): domain Bacteria; phylum Pseudomonadota; class Alphaproteobacteria; order Rhodobacterales; family Rhodobacteraceae; genus NORP181. The sequence goes on along the minus strand of JBLHMP010000039.1, from coordinate 4,688 downwards.
CTTAACAAAGTCGGCTGCAAAGTTTTGATTTTGGCCAAAGAATTCAAAACCTCAAAATACCTGGAAATGCTGCGCAGCCTTGCGCCAGAACTTGAAACCTGCCCCAAGGGTCGCCTGATCAGTGCCCGACTGCCGCATCTGAAAATCGCGGTTGCGATGACCGACACCCCCGGCAACGGCGTGTTTTCGTTTGCCGAAATCCATACCCTTGGCGGCCCTGCGCAACAGCTTCGTCTTGATGCGATCACCGCCTCGCTTAATCCCGATGATCCGATCAATATTCAATTCACTTCGGGCACCACCGGTGCGCCCAAAGGCGCGACGCTGACCCATTTCAACATCGTCAACAACGCCCGGTTTGTCACCGAACGTATCAATCTGACCGAAACTGATCGCCTGTGTATTCCGGTGCCACTGTATCATTGTTTCGGCATGGTTATGGGCACGCTGGGCTGTGTGTCCAAGGGTGCCGCAATGGTTCTCCCCGGCGAAGCCTTTGATCCGGATGAGGCTTTGACAGCGGTATCCGCGGCCCGCTGCACTGCGCTATACGGTGTGCCGACGATGTTTGTGGCGATGCTTGAGCAGGCGAAAACCAAACACTATGACCTGTCGAGCCTGCGCACGGGCATCATGGCTGGCGCTCTTTGTCCGATCGAAGTGATGCGCGGCGTGAATGATAATATGAACATGGCTGAGGTGACGATTTGTTATGGCATGACTGAAACTTCGCCGGTGTCATTCCAAAGCTACATCGACGATCCGATTGAAAAACGCACCTCAACCGTGGGCCGTATCCACCCGCATCTTGAGGTAAAAATCATTGATACCGACGGCACTATCGTGGCGGTCGGGAAACAGGGCGAACTGTGCACGCGGGGCTATTCGGTGATGTATGGTTATTGGGATGACGTTGAAAAAACCGCCGAGAGCATTGACGCAAATGGCTGGATGCGGACCGGCGATCTGGCGGTTCTGGACGCGCAGGGGTTTTGTAGCATCGTTGGCCGACTGAAAGACATGATCATCCGAGGCGGTGAAAATATCTATCCGAGCGAAGTTGAGGATTTTTTGTCCGGCCATCCGAGTATAAAAGAGGCGCAAGTCTTTGGCATTCCGCATGAAAAACTAGGCGAAGAAGTTTGTGTTTGGATTGTGCCAATTGACGGGGCAACGGTGACTGCGCAGGATATTCAACAGTATTGCACGGGCCAGATTGCCCATTACAAGATTCCTAAACACACCCGAATTGTCCAAAGCTTCCCGATGACTGTGACGGGTAAAGTGCAGAAATTCGTCATGCGAGACTGGATGATAAAGAACGCCGCTGCCGAACGCATCTAGGACGATTACGGCCCAGCACGCCATCCGACACTAGACCGGAGCGCGGCCAAACACAGGGCGTTGTGCGCAAGCCAAGCCCTGATTTGTACTGAAGGCGTCACATTAATATGTATACATATCTTTGATTGACTTTTGTCGGTGAGTGCAAAAGATGTGTATACATATTAATGTGACGCCTAGGAGGCCGCGATGCAGTATCATCTGAATGGGTTTACGCCGGGAAACCCTGACATCTTTGAACCTGCCAAGTCGCGGCAAGAGATAAACCGGGCAAATGGCCTGCCCGAAAAGATTGATGTGCTGATTGCAGGTTGCGGACCTGCGGGGCTGTGTCTGGCCGCGCAGCTTTCCGGTTTTCCCACTATTGCCACCATGATCGTCGAACCAAAATCGGGCCCGATGGAAAAGGGGCAGGCGGACGGGATCAATGTCCGGTCGATGGAGATGTTTCAGGCTTTTGGATTTGCCGACAAGGTCAAACGTGAATCGGTTTGGATCAACGAAACCACATTCTGGACGCCCGACCCTGAAAATCCCGAACACATCCACCGGGTTGGGCGGGTGCAGGACGTTGCAGATGGGCTCAGTGAGATGCCCCATATTTTGATTAACCAAGCCCGCGTGCATGACAATTATCTCGACATAATGCGCAATTCGCCTACCCGGCTTGAACCAGATTACAACCTGAAAGTGGTTGATGTCGTGGTCGATCCCAACGCGCTGGACTACCCGGTTACTGTCACTCTTGAACACACAGATCCCGCGCGGGAGGGGCAGCAGGAAACTGTTCTGGCCCGCTATGTGGTCGGCTGTGATGGCGCGCGCAGTGACGTGCGCAGGGCCATTGGCGGAACATTGCACGGCGATGCGGCGCATCAGGCCTGGGGTGTGATGGACGTGCTCGCGGTTACTGATTTCCCGGATTTTCGAATGAAATCAATTATCCAATCTGGCAAAGAGGGCAACATTCTGGTTCTGCCCCGCGAAGGCGGCTATTTGGTTCGGTTTTATGTAGAGCTTGATAAGCTTGATGAATCAGAGAGAGTGGCCGACCGTGGATTGGGGATCGACAACATTGTCGCCAAGACCAAGAGGATTTTGCAGCCCTTTGCCTTTGACGTGAAAGAAGTGGTCTGGTGGTCGATCTATGAAATCGGCCACCGTCTGACGGACAAGTTCGACGATGTTCCGGGAGATGAGACTGCCACCCGAGCGCCCCGCGTGTTCACGGCCGGCGACGCCTGTCATACCCACAGCCCAAAAGCCGGGCAGGGGATGAATGTGTCAATGGGCGATACGTTCAACCTTGGCTGGAAATTGATTACCGTGCTGACGGGGCGGGCCTCTGCTGATCTGCTGCATTCGTATTCGGCGGAACGCTGGGCCGCGGCTAAGGCGCTGGTAGAGTATGATCACAAATGGTCCCGTATCGTCAGCGCGCCCCCCGGGGAAACCGATCCTCAGGACTCCGCAGTGCCCCGGTTTCAGCAAAAGTTCATCGAAGGTGGTCGCTTTACTGCGGGTCTGACCGTGCAATATCCGCCCTCGTCGTTGATAGGAAAAGATCGCTGGCAGGGTCTGGCCACCGGGTTTGAGATCGGCGCAAGGTTCCATTCGGCGCCTGTGATCCGGTTGTCGGATGCAAAACCAATGCAACTGGGGCATGTGATCGAGGCGGGGTTGCGCTGGACTGTCTTTGCCTTTTCCGGGCAACAGGATACCGCGATCCGAGGCCTTTGTGGGTATCTGGAAAACGACCCAAATTCACCGCTAAAAACATATAGACGCGAGGGGGATGACATCGACACCCTGATCGACATCCGGGCAATTTATCAGCAGAGTTTCCGCGAGTTGGCCCACGACACCATGCCGTCAGTTTTGCGCCCGACCAAGGGACGCTATGGCCTGACAGACTATGAAAAGGTGTTCTGTGTTGATCACAAATGCGGCAATGACATCTTTGACATGCGCGGGATTGATCGCAGCAAGGGGTGCATGGTTGTCGTCCGTCCAGACCAATATGTTGCCCAGATCCTGCCGCTGGCGGCCTACGACGACCTAACCAGCGTTTTCGCTGGTGTTTTTCAACCGGTGAACGCGGGGTAAATGGGTTTACTGCCCAGTAGTTTGAGAGCGCCTCTGGATAAGGCGCTCTCTTGTCATTTCCTGCTCTGAGTACCCAAATGGCGCTGCCCCAATTGGCGCAGGTTCAAAGGAGTAAAATGGATGAGTCTTTTCCAAATGCCGGGACATCTGATCAGACGCCTGAACCAGATTTCCACGAATGTATTTCAGCGTCAGATGAAACGGCTGGGATTGGATTTGACCCAGGTCCAGTTCGCCGCTCTGCACGCGGTTTTTGATACTCCTGGCATGGATCAGGCCGGAATTGCTGCGAAAATCGCCTATGATCGAGCGACGATTGGCGGGGTGATTGATCGTTTGGAACAGAAGCAACTGGTGAATCGCATCGTTAGCCCACGCGACAAGCGCGCGCGCGAAGTGCGGTTAACCGAGGCCGGAAACCAATTGTTCAAAGAGGTGATGCCAATTGTACAGGCGCTTCAGGTCGAAATCCTTTCGGGATTATCGGACGACGAAAGAATAGCGTTTTTGTCTCTGGCGACCAAGGCTGTCAAACAGGCAGCAGCAGATTTACTGGCAGAGTAATAGGCGTCAGCGCCATCACAGAGCCCACTGCCGCCTGAACCGCATTGTGCTTGATGCACAGGCCCGCGCGCCGCATTACTATGGCATGGAAATATTCGCATGGAATTGAAATGGCTCAAAGATTTTCTAGTTCTTAATGACACCGGAAATTTTCGTATTGCGGCCCAGCTTCGTTCGGTGTCTCAGCCCGCCTTTAGTCGGCGTATTCAGGCGCTTGAAAGCTGGATCGAGGCGCCTTTGATTGATCGGTCTTGTCAGCCCTCTCAACTGACTGAGGCGGGGCGACTATTTCTGCCGCAGGCGCAGAAAATTGTTGATTTGGCTGAGATGGGAAAAACCCATATTCAACGGCTGAAGTTTGAGGACCAGGAAAGGATGCGCTTTGCCACCTTGGCGACGCTGGCCCAGATATTTCTGCCCGGATGGCTGAAAACACTGCAACCCGATATCGAGGTCAATCGATTTGTGGTGCGCACCGAATACACCACAATTGCCGATTATTTTGAAGCACTTGAGGAAAATATTGTCGATTTCTTCGTGGTTTACAGCCGTGTTGCACAGATCAACTGCAACTTAGAACGCGCCCTACCGGCGACGGCATTCAGGCGGTGCGTTCAAAACTTGGGCGGCCAAGTCCGGTCATCCGGTTGAGAACCCGGACGCCAATCTTGGTT
>JBLHMP010000038.1:0-34503 GCA_047623555.1 Granulosicoccus sp. | reverse complement strand
CCGCTGTGGACCCTGCGCCGATGACAGAGCCAGAACCGACCGCAGAGCCTGCCCCTGTGGCGGAGCCTGGGGCCATTGCTATTGCAGATCCAAAACCCGCTGTGGACCCTGCGCCGATGACAGAACCAGAACCGACCGCAGAGCCTGCCCCTGTGGCGGAGCCTGCGCCAGCGGTCGAACCTGCACCCCTTGTAGAAGCTGTGCCCGTTGCCGAACCAACACCTTTGGCCGAGAGCGAACCAACCACCGACCCTGCGCCTACCGCCACAACTGACCCGACCAAAGACCCTGAACCGATTGCGGAACCCGCAGCGCCTGCGCCTGTTGCGGTCTTGCGGGCGGATGCCGAAGGCGTAGAGCTGTTGCAACCTGCAACCGTGCCGGACCCTGCGGATGTGATCCCTCTGGTTCTGGACACTATCGGTTATTCGGATACGGGTAATGTGCTGCTGAGCGGGCGGGCTACGCCGGACTCGGTTATTCGCATTTATCTGGATAACAGCGCTATCACCGACCTTACCGTTAAGGCCAATGGCCGCTGGCGGGGTGAAATGGACGGGATCGAACCGGGCCTGTATACATTGCGACTGGATGCGCTGGACGCGGCTGGCAAGGTCCTAAGCCGCCTGGAAACGCCGTTCGTTCGCGAATCTCCCGAGGATCTGCGCCCCCCTGTGCCTGTTGTTATCGCCGACACTAACGGTGTTGCCGGAACGTCGCCGACCGTTGCCACTGCACCACCGCCGATCCGTTTGGTGACGGTGCAAACCGGCGATACGCTTTGGGCGATCTCGCGTGAGCGGTACGGCGATGGGGTTTTATATGTAAAGGTGTTTGAGGCCAACCGTCATCACATCCGCAATCCACATCTGATTTACCCGGGTCAGGTGTTCGCGATTCCGGACTAATACGGCCAGACCCGCAACTGGATCGCAGGCCCGCACAGGCTCTGTGGGTGTTCGTCTCTGGTCATTGAGCCGGGCAGATCATATGTGTGCCTGATCCATAAGGAAGCCGAATGCGACCCACATCTGATCCGTCCCCCAGCATTGAAGACAACCGCCGTTCCGGCTGGCGCACATTGCGCAAAGTTGCGCCGTACCTTTGGCCCCAAGATCCGGCTTGGGTACGTCGTCGGGTGGTTCTGGCACTGGCATTGCTGGTCTTTGCCAAGCTGATCGCGGTGACCACGCCGATCCTGTACAAAGAGGCGGTTGACCGTCTCGCCCACGAAGGCGTGCCCGTGCTGGCGCTAGGGGCCATTGGCCTGACCGTGGCCTACGGCATGGCGCGTTTGATGACGATCGGGCTTCAGCAATTGCGCGACGTGGTGTTTGCGCCGGTCGGCCAACGTGCCCTGCGGCGCCTGGCGCTTGAGACTTTTGCGCATATTCACCGTCTGTCGATGCGCTATCACATCACCCGCAAAACCGGTGGCCTGAGCCGCATTATTGAACGCGGCGTTAAAGGCGTCGATTTCCTGCTGCGGTTTTTGCTGTTCAGCATCGGGCCGTTAATTTTAGAACTGGTGCTGGTGGCGATCATTCTGACGGTGCTGTTTGACGCCTGGTATTTGTTGATCGTGGCCGGGACCATCGGGCTCTATTTCTGGTTCACCTTTGCGGTGACCGAATGGCGGGTGCAGTTGCGCCGCGAGATGAACAAACAGGACACTGATGCCAATCAAAAGGCCATCGACAGCCTGCTGAACTATGAAACGGTCAAATATTTTGGTGCCGAGCAGCGCGAAGTTGATCGCTATGACATATCCATGCGCAAATATCAGGCGGCGGCACTGAAAACCGCATATTCGCTGGCATTTCTGAATTTTGGCCAGTCGGTGTTGATCACCGGCGGTCTGGTTGGCGTTATGGTTCTGGCGGCGATTGGGGTGCAAAACGGGTCGCTGACGGTTGGCGATTTTGTCATGGTTAACGCCTATATGATCCAGATCACCGTGCCGCTGAATTTCCTTGGCACGGTCTATCGTGAAATCCGCCAGTCGCTGGTGGATATGGGCGAAATGTTTGACCTGTTAGAGCAACCCGCCGAGGTCAGCGACAAGCCGGATGCGCCGGATTTGCAGATCAGCGGTGGCCAGATCGAATTGCAGGATCTACGGTTTTCCTATGATCCGGGACGTGAAATCCTCAAGGGGCTGACATTGACGGTAAAAGCCGGGCAGACCGTGGCCATTGTTGGCGCCACCGGGTCGGGTAAATCGACCATCGGGCGGCTGTTGTTCCGGTTTTATGACGTCACTGGCGGAGCGTTAAAAATCGACGGCCAGGACGTTCGCGATGTCACCCAGACCAGCCTGCACAACGCCATCGGTATCGTGCCGCAGGACACCGTGCTGTTTAACGATACCATCCGCTATAACATCGCTTATGGTCGCAAAGACGCGACGCAGGCGGATGTGGAACAGGCGGCCCGTGATGCGCAAATTCACGACTTTATCGTGGGCTTGCCGGATGGGTACGATTCAACCGTTGGCGAACGGGGCCTGAAATTGTCGGGGGGCGAAAAGCAGCGGGTCGGCATTGCGCGCACCTTGTTGAAAAACCCGCCGATCCTGTTGTTGGACGAGGCGACAAGTGCGCTGGACACCAATACCGAGCATGACATCAAGGGCGCGCTGGCCCGTGCCGGGCAGGGGCGTACGGTGATTGTGATTGCCCACCGACTGAGCACCGTGGCCGAGGCCGACCAAATCGTGGTTTTGGATGCGGGCGAGATTGTTGAGCAGGGCACACATGATGAATTGCTGACGAAAGCCGGGCAATATGCGCGTCTGTGGCACCGTCAACAGGTCGACAGCGAGGCGGCCTAAAGCGCCCCTTGTCGGCTATGACACAACTGTCTAGCATCCTGTTTGAATTTTTCAAATAGGGTGCCTAATGCGCAGGTTTTTCAGAATATTAATGATTTGCGCGGTGCTTGTCACTTTGCCGTTTTTGGTTTTTCAGGTTCTGTTTGCGGTGCCAACCTCGCCGGGTCGCAGCAACAGCGTGTTTATCCTGATTTCGGTGGACACCACGCTGGCAAAAACCCTGGCACCCGCCATTGCGCAGAATCTGGATACGTCCGGGGTGTTGTGGCTGGACAAGGGTTTTGACGGCTTTGCCGCGCGTGTCCTGCTGATTGATATGGCCGAAGATAGCATCGATCTGCGCACGTATATCTGGCAAAACGACATCACCGGGTTTCTGATGCTGGACGCGGTGCGTCGCGCGGCCGATCGCGGTGTGCGGGTGCGGTTGTTGCTGGATGACAATGGCACGCCCAATCTGGACCCGGAACTGGCGTTTCTGAACAATAATCCAAACATCGAAATCCGGCTGTTCAACCCGTTTGTGCTGCGCGCACCGCGACTGGCAACCTTTGTGTTTGATTTCATGCGGGTCAACCGGCGGATGCATAACAAATCCATCACAGTCGACAGCGTTGTGACCATCGCTGGCGGGCGCAATATCGGCGACATCTATTTCTCGGCCAGCGAAGAGGTGAATTACTTTGATCTGGATGTGGCGGTATTTGAACCGGCTGCAACCGAGGTCGCGGCTGATTTGACCTTTATTGGGCCAGCCCGTCGGCGGTGCCGGTGGAATTGCTGCTTGAGCCGGTTAGGACCGACAGTCAGGGTTTAGCGGATTCTGTGGCGGCGGCTAAGGTCAATCCAAACGCCAAATCCTATGCCGATGCGTTGGAAAAATCGGTTGTGGTGCGCGCGCTCTTGGATGGGACCGCACAAATTGAATGGGTCAAGGTCGATCTGGTCAGTGATAACCCGATCAAGGGGCAGGGCCTTGCCGGGCGCGACGATCTGATGATCGCGCGGCTGGCTAAAATCTTGGGAAAGCCGGAAAAATCAGTGACGCTGGTGTCGGCCTATTTTTTGCCGGGGGACGCCTTGACCAACCTGTTAACCGGCTGGTCCAACGGTGGCGTCGATGTGCGCACATTGACCAATTCTCAAGAGGCGACCGACGTTTTGCCAGTGCATGCGGGGTATTCGAAATACCGCGATGCGTTGCTGGATGGCGGCGTTAGTATCTATGAGCTGAAGTCAGATCAGGACGGCGCCAACCTGCGCCAGATGTTCCAGCGCTTTGATCTGATCGGGTCGTCAACCGCGAGCCTGCATGCCAAAACTTTTGTGATCGACCAAAACCGGCTGTTTGTCGGCTCGTTCAATTTCGATCCACGCTCGACCAATCTGAACACCGAGATGGGGTTTTTGATCCACAGTCCAAAAATGGCAGGGGCGTTGGTAAACGAATTTGACCGAATGACCAAGACAAGCGCCTATTTCGTGACCAAGATCGAAAAGGGCGGTAAAATCTGGACCGAATACACCGATGACGGGACCAAACAGGTGCATGATGTTGAGCCCAAAACCACATGGATCACCCGATCTGCGGTGCGGGTGATCGGCTGGCTACCGATCATATGGATGCTGTGATCTGAAACGACTGACCGGGTGCTAAACACCCGGTCACCGTGCCTATTCGGCTGCCTTTAGCGGCGGCGTGGGCAGGATCGGAATATTTGGTCTGCGGTCTTCTGCGACCAGTTCGTCATCCCAGATAATTTCGGTCGATTTAAAACCGCGCGCGGTTTTACGCAGACGCATGTCGCGCGCTGTTTTTGTCTCTTTGCCGCCAAAGATCCGGGTGATGATACGCATGAACCATTTGACATAGGTGACAAACCAGACCCGCAGCGCCAGGAACGACGGCGTCACGATCAGCGTCAGGATGGTGGCAATACCAAGCCCAAACACCACCGCAGTGGCCAGCTGTTTCCACCACAGTGCGGTGGGGGAATCGATGCTATAACCACCCCCAATGAAATCAAGGCTAAGCCCGAACATCATCGGTGCCAGACCGGCCATCGTGGTGATTGTGGTTAGCAACACAGGACGAATACGCGCCTCGGCGGTGCGTACAATCGCCTCAAGTCGTGGCATATATTGCGAGAATTCCTGATAGGTATCGATCAGAACAATGTTGTTGTTCACCACAATCCCCGCCAAGGCCACAATCCCGGTTCCGGTCATAATGATCGAGAACGGTTGTTGCATCACCATCATGCCAATCAGCACGCCGGTGGTGGACAGAACCACCGCCAATAGCACCAGAAGCGAGTTGTAAAAGCTGTTGAATTGCGCCAGCAGGATGATGAACATTAGCCCCAGCGCGCCAGCAAAGGCGTTTTGCAGGAAGGCGCCGCTTTCGGCCTGTTCTTTTTGATCGCCGGTCCATTCCCAGGTGATCGTGTTGGGCAATTGATCCGTGTTTAGCCATTCGGTCAGCAAAACAATACGCTCGTTGGCGTTGATCGGAACGATGCGGGCATCCCCGGCGTCCAGTGCCTCGGTGATGTCGTGTGCACTGTTGGCACCAGTTAGTTTCACCAGCTCAAACTGAGAGCCGCCCGAGTTGCTAAACACGGTCTCTTTGGCGACGGCGCCTTCGTCCAGCGCCCGTACAACGGCCAGACGAATATCTCCGTCATCGGCCTCCAACACCACCTTGGACAGGTTCGGGGCAACATCCGCCTTAACGTCGAAATAGCGTTCCTGATCGACGCGGCTGATTTTGGCCAATTTGGCCACGGGTTTGCGGGTGATAAAGTTGGACAGCGGCACCAGCCCGCCAGAGGTGCGGACCTTGAGCGTGTCCAGCGTGCTTAGCACCCGGTCTTTTTCGGGTAGGCGCACGCGGATTTCGATTTCCTCGTCGCTGGTATCAACCCGCATGGTGTCCAGCAGAATGCCGCGTGTCACCAATTGCACCATGGCGCCAACGGTGGCCACATCGGCGCCAAAACGCCCGGCCTTTTCAACATCAACGTCGATTTGCCAGTCAATGCCGGGCAGGGGCAGGCTATCCTCGATCAAGATCAGCCCCGGTGTGTTTTCAAGCACCCCGCGCGCCTGAATGGCCGCGGCGGTCAGGTCGTCCCAATTGTCGCCTTTAAGGCGCAGATGGATCGGTTTTCCCGATCCGGGGCCCTGTTCAAGGGCCTGAAGCTCGGCCTCAAATCCGGGCAGCTTGGCCAGTTCGGCGTTCAATTCATCAATCACCGTTTTGCCGTTAAAGGCATCGGCGGTCACCTGACGTTCAAGCAGGTCAAAGAACCAGGTCTCGGTCTGGGTTGGGCGATCTTCCCATGGGATGATTTCAAACTGCACCTGACCCTGGGTATCAGAGGGGGCCTGAGTGCCGGGACCGCCGGTATCAAGACCGCCATCGCCGGCAAAGGCAAAGACGTTGATGACGGCGGGATGGGCGGCGACCACGACTTCGACCTGACGCACCATGTCGTCGGCCTCCATCAGCGACAGGTTGCCCCGGGCGCGCACATAGACGGTGGCCTGTTCCGGTTCTGAGGCGACAAAAAATTCAACGCCACGCGAGTTGGCCGGGAACAATATGGTTGCGACATAGAAAACCGCGGCAAACACGACGCCGATGGCCACAAGCGGCATGATCGGGTTGCCGGTGATGAGGTGGATAAATCTGCCGAACAGCGACAGTTGATGGCCTGATGTGACTCGTTTCATCTTGCGCTCAATGCGCGCCGCGCCCAGCGTGACCGAGGCGGCGAATGAGCCAAACAGGAACATCAGCACACCGATGAAGGATCCGGCATACCCGCCGACCGGGAACAGGTAGACCGGGTTCAAAATCTGCATGATGCCAAGGAACATCAGATACATAGAAGGTGGCACCAGCAGCGCGCGCACGGCCCACGGCAGTTTGGCGCGCAGGATGTCCGATATGTCACCAAACATCCGGCTGATACGCCCTGTGACACCGCCCATAACCGGCAGATAGATCAGCGCCACCACAAGAGAGGCCGACAGAACAAAGATAAGCGTGACCGGCAACATGCCCATGAACTGCCCCGGAACACCGGGCCAGAACAACATCGGCAAAAACGCACAGAGTGTGGTCGCGGTGGACGACACAATTGGCCAGAACATCCGCTGCGCTGCCTCGACATAGGCGTGCATCGGGCCAGAGCCCTCTTTGATACGCCGATCCGCGTATTCAACCACCACAATGGCGCCGTCCACCAGCATGCCAACGGCCAGAATCAGGCCAAACATGACGATGTTGGAAATTGAAATTCCCATCAGCGCCAGCAACACAAAACACAGCAGGAACGACGTCGGGATGGCAAAACCAACCAGCAACGCGGCCCGGCTGCCCAGCGAGGCCAGAACCACAATCATCACCAGTGCCACCGCCGTCAGAACCGAGCCTTCGAGTTGGCCAACCATTGAGCCGACAACCCGGCTTTGGTCGTTTGAAGCGCCAACCTGCACGGCGACCTGCAATTCTTTAGGCCATTTGGCGCGCGATGTGGCCAGCGTTGCCTTAACCTGATCCACCGTGTCGATCAGGTTGAAACCTTTGCGTTTGACCACCTGTAGCGCCACGGTGCTTTCGCCATCAAACCGGGCGGTGCCCTTGCGGTCTTCAAAGGTATAGTTAATCTCGGCCAGCTCGCCCAGGGTCACCACACGGTCACCATTTGTCTTGATCGGCAGGCGATAGACATCTTGCACGGTCTTAAACGACGATGGGATTTTGACCGAAAACTTGCCTTGGGCGGTTTCAATCTCACCGGCTGCGATCAGCTGGTTGTTGTTCTTGACCACATTGATCAGTTCAATCGCGGTGACATTATAGGCCTCAAGGCGCAGTGGGTCGATAACCACCTCGACCATTTCATCGCGATTACCGGCGATCCCGGCCTCAAGCACTGAATCCAGTGTTTCAAGGTCATCCTGCAGGTCTTTGGCGATCTTGGCCATGGTCCGTTCCGGGACAGCGCCAGTCAGGTTGATGATAACAATAGGGAATTCGGAAAAGTTGATTTCGGCAATGGTATATTGATCGGCGCCTTCGGGAAAATCACCCTGCGCGGTGTTCATTGCGTCGCGCACATCGGCCATGATCGAGGTTTTGTCCCAGCCAAATTCGAATTCAAGCGCCACGCCAGCATAATTTTCTGCCGCAGTAGAGGACATTTTTTTCAGCCCGTCCAGATCGGCAAGCTGGGTTTCCATCGGCTTGACCAGCAATGATTCGCTGTCTTCGGCAGAGATGCCGGGGAACTGAACCGATACAAAAAGAGCCGGAATTTCGATATCCGGCTCGCCTTCTTTGGGCAGGTTGGCATAGGCAAAGGCACCTATGATGATGGAAAGGGCGATAAAGGCCAGAACCATGCGCGCATGGTCTGCGGCCCAGGCAACAACACCCTTCATTTTGACGCCTCGCGGTATGTCGGATTGACCAGAACGCCCTGAACGACAAAATCTTGTCCGGTGACGATGACATCAACCTGTTCAGGCAATCCGGCGACCCAAATGCCATCTATCTGATCGCGCAGCAATTCAACGGGCATGAATTGCACCACCTTGTTGCTGTCGACTGTGCGCACGCCCAGCTGCCCGTCATTGTTCAGGGTCAGCGAGGATTGCGGCAATTTATGCGCGGTTGCGCCCTCTGATGAGATGGCGATGTCAGCGGTCTGACCGTCGCGAATGGCCAAATTTGGGTTTGGCACCGAGATCTCGACCAGAAATGTGCGGGTTGTCGGATCAGCCGAACGGCTGAGAAATGTCACCTGACCGGTGACTCGTTGACCGCCAGCAAGCTCGGCGCCGGCCAATGCGCCAACCTTGACCCGGTCGACATTGGCCTCTGGCACATAACCAACGAGCTTGATCGGATCAAGCTGGATCACCGTGGCGCATAATGTTCCGGCCTGCATCAGGCTACCCAGTTCGGCGGCGTCGGTTTCAAGAACACCCTCAAACGGCGCGTGAATTTGCAGCCGGTCCAGTTCGGTTTGGGCTACGGCAACAGAGGCTGCTGCCGCCTCAATCCCGGCTTTGGTGGTTTCGACCCCGGATTTGGCCGATTCAATCCCGGCCTCTGCGGACCGAACACTGGCCTGTGTTGATGCAACCCGGGTGCTTGAAGCGTATCCGCCTTCGGACAGTTTGGCCGCTGCGTGGTTGTTGATTTCGGCCTCGTCCAGACGGGCGATGGCCTCTTGCAGGCGGGCGTGTGATTCCGGCACGTGGCTTTTGGCTTCGGCAAGATTGGCAACGGCTTTGGACAGACTGGCGTTACGAGTGCCCGGATCAAGCTGACACAGCAGATCGCCCTGTTTGACAAAGGAGCCTTTGCGCAGCGGCTCAGAAATAACAACCGCGGTGGTTTCAGAGCGGACTTCTACTTCGCGGTCGGCCTGCGTCTGGCCGCGCAACACCACCGCGTTGTCGATCGTCTGTGCCTCAGATCGCAACACAACCACGCGAATGGCGTCAGATACCACGGCATCTGAGACATCGACGGTCGCCTCAGTTGTTTCAGACAGGGCTGTGGTCTGCTCTTGTGCGGTGGCATCCCCCAGTGCAAAAGCCAAAAGCGCGTCACGCTGAAAGACCGATACATACAGCCCAAATGTAACTAATATTGCAGTGATTACCGGGACCAATCGCATATTGCGTTTCCTTGACTATTCAATTTGGGGGGTGGCAACAGCCTGTTTCCCTGACTTCACATAGGGTTCAATTGCGCGCTGTCTAGACTAAACTAACCAGTTTAGATTAATATTTTTTGGGTTTGTGTGCAAGTTACGGCAGAATTGTAGGCTGTCCACCACTTGGCTTGCCGTGTGATGCACGTTACTAGAGATCAATTCTGACCAACGCGAACGGGCAATTGCCATGTCGCGTCGGGCAGGGCCTGGGCGTTTGTTCCGGGTCACACGCAGGTTAAACTAGGGCTGAACATGAGCGATACAGACAGTTTTATTGATGAAGTGAACGACGAGGTCCGTCGTGACCGTATGTTTATAATGCTCAAGCGCTATGGCTGGATTGCCGTGCTGGCCATTTTGCTGATCGTTGGCGGCGCCGCCTGGTCAGAATACCAAAAGGCACAGGTTATTGCGCAGTCTGAAAAGCTGGGCGACGAGATCATTGCGGCATTGGCCAGCACTGGCACCGCCGAGCGGGCCAGCGCATTGTCCGATATTGACGCACAAACCCCCGGTGGGGCGGCCATTGTGCATTTTCTGACATCGGCAGCACAGACCAATTCGGACCAGTCCGAGACCGCGGTCACCGGCCTGAACAAGATCGCAGAAAATGGCGAATTGCCTGAAATCTACCGCCAGATCGCGGCATTCAAAGCGCTGACGCTACAAATCGATACGTTGCCTGCTGCGGATTTGCGCACGCAATTCAACGTTCTGGCGAAACCCGGTGCGCCATTGCGGGTGCTGGCGATGGAGCAATTGGCGCTGGTGGATATCTCTGAGGGGCAAGTCGAGGCCGCAATTATCCAGTTGCAAGAGATTCTTCAGGACGTGGATGCCGGTCGGGACTTGCAACAACGGGTTTCTCAGTTGATTGTAGCTTTGGGCGGCACGCCGGAATTTTTGCCGGGGATACAGGGCTGACCCTTGAGTGGCCCTTGGTTGGGCCATTTTGGTCACACAGGGCAGATTAGAGAAGTTCAACACATCACAACAATAAGCGGGCCAAGGCAAATGATTGCAGCATTTTTTCCATCGCGCAGCGGGCTCGCGATTCTGACCTGCGCCATGCTGGCGCTTGCGGCCTGTCAGGAACCGGAATTTATTTTGCCGGGCGAACGAGAAGAGGTCCGCGCCGCTGTCGAAGGCGGAACCGTTGAGACCGTTGAATTCGTCAACCAAAACCGGTCTATCAGCCTGCCATCGCAAACCAATAACAAAGACTGGGCGCAGGCCTTTGGCACCCCGGCCAACCGAGTGTCCAATGCGGCGCTGCGTGCGTCGCCGCAACTGATCTGGAGCACCTCTATTGGTGACGGTGACAGCCGCAAACAGCGGATCACCGCCGATCCGGTCGTGGGCGGCGGGCTTGTCTATACGCTGGATGCTGCAGCACGGGTGTCAGGGATTGCCCCCAATGGCGTTGTCGCCTGGAGCACCGATCTGCGGCCTGCTCTTGATAGCGCAGGCGATGCAACGGGGGGCGGGCTGGCCTATGACGCGGGCACTTTGTATGTGTCGCTTGGGTTTGGCCGCATGGTGGCGCTGGACGCGACAACCGGCGGCATCCGCTGGAAGCAAAAACTTGAGGCAACTGGCAGCGGCGCACCAACAGTGTCAGGCGATCTGCTTTATGTGGTGGCCGGAGACGATACCGGCTGGGCGCTCAGAACCGATACCGGTCGTATTGAATGGCAAGTCCTGGGCACGCCCAGCATTTCCAATGTATTGGGCGCACCGGCGCCCGCATTGACCAGCAAATTTGCGGTGTTCGCCTTTGGCTCTGGCGATTTGGTGGCAACGTTCCGCCGTGGCGGGTTGCGCCGGTGGGACGCCAGTGTGACCGCGCGGCAATCCGGGCGTGCAGCGGCGCGTGTCAGCGATGTCACCGGCAGCCCGGTCATTTCTGGCAACACCGTGTTTGCCGGCAATCATTCCGGGCGCATTGTGGCCATTCGTCTGGACACTGGTGAACGGGTCTGGACTGCGGATCGTGGCGCGCTTGGGCCGGTTTGGCCTGTCGGGGGGAGCGTGTTTGGGGTGACTGAACGCAGCGAAATTATCCGGGTGGATGCCAATGACGGTGAAATAATCTGGATGCATAAACTGCCGGGATTCGTCAAAGCCAAGCCAAAAAAACGCGCCGAAATCTATGCCCACTACGGGCCGATTCTGGCCGGGGGGCACATCATAACAGCCTCAAATGATGGCTATCTCAGGTTTTTTGCGCCGCAAGACGGCAGCGTCACCGCGCAGGTTGCAGTGCCCGATGGGGCCACGACTGCACCTGTTGTGGCAGGGGGCACACTTTATGTTGTCTCGACCAAAGGTGAATTGCACGCTTTCCGTTAACGCGCATATGGGTTATGGGGCGCATCTGACTATTAGCAAAGCGTGACAACCATGTCCTTTACCCTCGCCATAGTGGGCCGCCCCAATGTGGGCAAATCCACCCTATTCAACCGTCTTGTCGGCAAACGACTGGCGCTGGTCGATGATACGCCTGGCGTGACACGCGATTTGCGCGAAGGGGCTGCGCGCCTAGCGGATCTGCGCTTTACCGTGATTGACACGGCCGGCCTTGAAGAGGTCACCGACGACAGCCTGCAAGGCCGGATGCGCCGGTTGACCGAACGTGCCGTGGATATGGCCGATGTTTGCTTGTTCATGATCGACGCCCGTACCGGTGTGACGCCGACCGACCTGACATTCGCTGATATCCTGCGCAAACGCAGCGCCAATGTGATTCTTGTCGCCAACAAAGGCGAAGGTTCAGCAGCGGATGCCGGTGTGATCGAGGCCTATTCCTTGGGGCTGGGCGAGCCGATCCGGATGAGCGCCGAACACGGCGAAGGATTGAACGACCTGTATACGCACCTGATGCCGATCGCGGATCAGTTTACCGAACAGGCTGTCGACGATACCCCGGAAACCGATATCGATCTGGACGAAGACAACGACGATGAAACCAAAGCCTATGTTGCGCCGACAAATGCCAAGCCTTTGCAGGTTGCTGTTGTTGGTCGACCCAATTCCGGCAAATCGACGCTGATCAACAAAATCCTCGGCGAAGACCGTTTGCTGACCGGACCCGAGGCGGGAATCACCCGCGATGCCATCTCGTTGCGCATCGACTGGGACGGTACGCCGATGCGGATATTTGACACCGCCGGTATGCGCCGCAAAGCCAAGGTGCAGGAAAAGCTCGAAAAACTATCGGTCAGTGATGGCTTGCGCGCGGTTAAATTCGCCGAAGTTGTTGTGGTGCTGTTGGATGCGGCAATTCCGTTTGAGCAACAGGATCTGCGTATTGCTGACCTTGCCGAACGGGAAGGGCGGGCCGTTGTGGTCGCTGTTAATAAATGGGATGTTGAGCCGGAAAAGCAGCAAAAGCTGCGGGATCTGCGCGAAGCCTTTGAGCGTCTGTTGCCACAGTTGCGCGGCGCACCGCTGGTGACCGTTTCTGCCAAAACCGGCAAGGGGCTGGACCGGCTGCAAGAGGCCATTCTGAAGGCGCATGAAATTTGGAACCGTCGCATTACCACGGCACAGCTGAACCGCTGGTTAATCGGCATGATCGAGGCGCATCCGCCCCCCGCGCCACAAGGTAAACGCATCAAGCTGCGGTATATGACCCAGGCCAAAACCCGGCCACCGGGATTTGTGCTGATGTGTTCGCATCCCGACAAAATGCCCGCAAGCTATTCACGTTATTTGGTGAACGGGCTGCGGGTGGATTTTGACATGCCGGGCACGCCGATCCGGTTGTTCCTGCGTTCGCAGAACGATCAGAACCCGTATAAGGGGCGCAAAAAGTCCAAGCCAAGCAAGCTTCGTAAACATATTGATGGACGGCGGACCGACCGATAAACCGGGATGCCTCCGGCGGAGGTATTTTTGACGAGAAGAAATTGGAGGCGGTTGTTCTGCTAACGATTGAATTTCGGTTAATAATCTGTGAATGATGGTCCCGTGTTGTATTGATTGGGGCCGTCATGAACCTGCGAGAATATACGCGACAGTATTGTGAAAAAGACAATCGGATTGCGTCGCTAAGCTATTTCGGAACATTTGCAATCTATTTCAGCTCGCTTTATCTGGCGATCAGCTATGTGCATCTGTGGTATGTTCTGGCCCCGATGGTGGTTGTTCATGCATTTTCTGCGGTGCGCCTGTATGTGCTGCAGCATGACACCGGGCATCATTCGCTGTTTGAAACCCGTGGGCAGAATGAATTGGCTGGCCATGCGCTATCGCCGTTCACCTTTGCGCCGTTTGAGGTGATGAAGCAGAACCACAATCTGCATCACGCCAATATCGGCAATCTGGAACATCGCGAAACCGGCGAGATCAACACCATGACCCTGCGTGAATGGAACGCGGCCGGGTTCTGGCAACGGCTGGTGTATCGGCTGTATCGCAATCCGTTCATTCTGGTGCCGCTTGGGTCGTTGTTTACCTATTTCATCCGCTATCGCTGGCCGAAAAACACCACCCGCTTTGGTGTTATCGGTGTGTTGCTGCACAATGTGGTGATCACCGGCTATATCTATGGGCTGTTTTTATTGTTCGGTTGGACTGGTGTGCTGATCTGGCTCGGGGCGAGCCTGCTTGGTGGTATGCTGGGTGTGTTCCTTGTCTATCTGCAACATAACTTTGAACATACCTATTGGGATCGACGCCCTGATCTGGACCCGCAGGTTGCGGCGCTTCAGGGCTCATCGGCGCTTGATTTTGGCTGGTTTTTTGATCTGTGCGTCGCCTGTATCACGCTGCACGACATTCACCATTTCAACGCCCGCATCCCGTCGTATCGGCTGCGTGCCTGCCATTATAACCTTCCGGAAGACTGGGCGCCGCGCCGAATCAAATTCCCCGAGGCGGTGGCGGCATTGAACCTGAAGCTGTGGGACGAAGAGCGCAACCTGTTGGTGCCGTTCCCTAAACGATCAGGGAACGACGCGGCGTTGAACGCTTAGGCCAACACGCCGTCAGCACCCAACGTCAACTTACCACCCAGATACGGCGCCAGCACGTCCGGCAAGGTCACCGAGCCATCGGCGTTCTGGCCATTCTCAAGCACCGCAATCAGGCACCGCCCAACGGCGAGGCCTGATCCGTTCAGCGTATGCACGAACTCTGGCTTGCCACCACCTTCGGGGCGGAAACGCGCATTCATGCGGCGGGCCTGAAACGCGTCGGTGGTCGACACCGAACTGATCTCGCGATAGGCGTCTTGCCCCGGCATCCAGGCCTCAATGTCAAAGGTGCGGCGCGCGCCAAACCCCATGTCGCCGGTACACAGCACAATCGTGCGGTAGGGTACACTCAGGGCCTCTAATATGCCTTCGGCACAGCGCAGCATGCGTTTTTGCTCCGCGTCGCTTTGATCAGGATGGGTCACCGACACCATCTCGACCTTTTCAAACTGGTGCTGACGCAACATGCCCGCCGTGTCACGCCCGGCGCTGCCTGCCTCGGACCGGAAACACAGCGTATGCGCCGTCATGCGGATCGGCAGATCGGCGGCCTCGAGCACATCCCCGGCCACCGAATAGGTTAGCGGCACTTCGGATGTGGGGACCAGCCACCAGCCATTGGTGGTGCGATAGCTGTCTTCGCCGAATTTCGGCAACTTATCCGTGCCATACATCGCCTCGTCGCGCACCAGAACCGGGGTATTGGTTTCGGTCAGCCCGTTTTTGTCCACATGCGTATCAAGCATGAATTGCGCCAACGCCCGGTGAACACGCGCCACAGCGCCACGCAGCACAACAAAGCGACTGCCGGACAGTTTTGCGCCCAGCTCAAAATCCATCGACGCCGCGACGCTGGCGAGCTCAAAATGTTCCTTGGGGGTGAAATCAAACGTTCCGGGGGTGCCCCAGACGCTCATCTCGACATTGTCGTCCTCGTCGGCACCGTCTGGCACATCATCGGCGGGCAGATTGGGGATGCGTGCCAGCATATCGGTCAGCTTGGCATCGAGGTCTTTGGCCTCGGTCTGCATGGTGGCGATTTCTGTCTTTTTGTCTGCGACCAGTGCGCGCAAACGCTGAAATTCATCGTCATCGCCGCGGCCCTTGGCGGCGCCGACCTCTTTACTGGCCTTCTTCTGTTCCGCCTGCGCGGTTTCGGCGGCCGTAATCTTGCCACGGCGTTCGGCATCGACGGCCAAAAGGGCGGCCGACATAGGCGCATCGCCACGCCGGGCGAGGGCGGCATCAAAAGCATCAGGGGTGTCGCGGATGGTGCGGATGTCATGCATGGGATCGGTCCTGCGTTGCTGAGTCGGTTTGGGGCGTTATGCCTGATATGTATCGGGATCGAAACCGATGGATTTTTGCCAGTCGAGCCATGCGGTGTAAAACTGAGCACCTAACTCTTCGTCACGACCCGGAGCGCGGTTAATGACGTCAGAGAAAACTGTTGATCTGTCATAGAAAGTTTCGTTGATTCTCACCTCTGCAAAGTCTACGTTGGAATAATCGAAGTCCTGTAACATCGCACCGCGTAACTCTGCCAATGATATCATTGTTGCCGAATCCATTTCTGTTCTTCGGAGCATGGCGCCTTGCAAGCCTGTTAGGAAAAGCTGAGCGCCCTGCATTTTTGCAGCGTGTAAATTGACACTTTGCATTTCGGCAAATCCAAAATCAGCATTCCGCAAGTCTGCGCCAGTCAAGTCGACGATTTGCATCTTGGCCCAAGGTAGAGTTGCATTTTGCAAGTCTGTATATTTAAGGTTTGCCCCCTGCATTTTGGCGCTAGACAGTCTAGTTTCTTGCATTTGTGCGTGCTCAAGTTGTGTATTCTGCAGGTTTGCGCCTATCAATTTGGCATTTGTCAAAACGGCCCCATTCAAATTGAATTCTTGCAAATTAGCCCCGCGAAGATCAATTGAAATCGCACTTGGATCAACACTGGAAATTGTTTTGAGCCGACCCAAAGTTTGCGCCGCGTTTTCCATGTCCGACCTATATGGTTTTAGCGATTGTGCCCATTTCCTTAGAATTTCCAGAGAATCCTCTTCTGGAACCGGATGCGGTTCATATTCTTTTGAAAGTTCGCGGACATAAGTGCAAAGCATCCGGGCGACGCGGGGGGCTGTGTCGGGACGCTCTATCACCAGTATTTCAAGCTGGTCGATGGCTGCATTACGTTTGACAACATCGTCTTGCCAGATGTCGACGGGGTTCCCGGCATTCTCGGGGTATATCGTCACTTGCCGCTGGGCGTGCAGGTCGTTTGCGGCGGCGTTAATTTTGTCGTTGAACAAGGCTTCGCTGGCCGTGGATGTTTGAAGCTGCGTCAAACGCAAGCGCTGCATTGTTATGGGAAAGGCGACAACCGCGCCCAAAGTTGCCGTGAGGGCAGTGAGTTTGACCAGTGCAAAGCGCCAGTCCCAAAACTCGGAATTATTGGCTGGAAGCGCCTGCCAGATTATATCCCAGACTGTGCCGATCAGGCCAGCGACCAACAGGAAGGCCACAACGCTCCACATCAGCAGCGCGATCAGGAACAGGCCGGGATTAACCTTTCGCAATCCAAGGTTGCTTTTTAGCCGGGTCAGGGGAGCAATGTGATGGTTTTTGGGTGGGAACAACAGGGCGCCAACCGCCAGACAGGCAATGATAAACAGGCCGGTAGAAACGACACCCCAGAAAACCTCGGGTGAAATTGGCAGCGTGGTTTCGGGCATTGTGGTGATCCTGCTGATGACTGTTTTGACATCATGACGCGAAATGGCATCATGGCCAAGCCTGCAATGAATTGAACCGGTATTTGGCGATTGAAAACCCTGGTGCCTAGTCGCGGGGAATGGGGGGAGATCAAGGCCCGCTGATATCGCTAAACCGCGTCTTGCAAACCCTCCCGCCAAGGCATAGGTAACGGCAAATTTCGCGGACCACTCTGCGTAAACCTGACACAAAGGAATATCCCATGGACATTGGCGCATTTGGCCAGTTTCTGCCTCTTATCCTGATTTTCGGGATCATGTATTTCCTGCTGATCCGCCCACAGCAGCAAAAGGTTAAACAGCACAAAGCCATGGTCGAGGCGGTCAAACGTGGTGACCGGATTGTGACCCAAGGTGGCTTGCTTGGCAAAGTAACTAAGGTCAAAGACGAGTATGAAGTCGAGGTCGAACTGGCCGAAGGCATCAAAGTGCGGGTGGTCAAAGCGACCATTGCAAACGTCACTGATCGTACTGAACCGGCGAAGTAACTTTCCCGCTTAAACCATTCAAAAGGCAGGGTAATGCTGCAAATTGATACTTGGAAACGGGTGCTTATCTGGCTGGCCTGTGCGCTTGGCCTGTTTTTGGCCCTGCCGAATGCGTTTTATAATCGCGTTGAGGTGCATAATGATGCGCTCACTGCGATTGAGCTGGGCGGTGATACGCCCACTCTGACTGAACAGGTGGCCGACTGGCCCGGCTGGATGCCATCGCAACTGGTTAATCTGGGGCTTGATCTGCGCGGTGGCGCACATCTGCTGGCCGAAGTTAAGGTGCAGGATGTTTATGCGGCGCGGATGGAGGGCATGTGGCCGGAAATCCGCGATTTGCTGCGCACCGAGCGGGCCACGATTGGCATCATTCGCCTGCAGCCCGGACCGGCGGACGAGATTCGTGTTCGTATTGGCGAGCCAGAGGGCATGCCCAAAGCCCTTCAATTGGTGCGCGAATTGGCGCGTCCAATCCAGACGTTGGCCGCGGTCGGGTCTACCGATATCGAAGTGCGCGCTGATGGCGACGTTATTATTGTGTCATTGTCGGAGGCGGAAAAGGTTGCCTCTGATGATCGCACCGTGCGTCAGTCACTGGAAATCGTGCGTCGCCGGATCGACGAGGTTGGCACCCGCGAACCGACGATCCAACGCCAAGGCGAAGACCGCATTCTGATTCAGGTGCCGGGGATCGGCAGTGCGTCCGAGTTGAAAGAAATCATCGGCACCACGGCGCAGCTGACATTTAGTCCGGTTGTTGGCCGTACTAGCGATGCCAACGCTGTTGCCGGTGCCGGTAATAAACTGGTGCCGTCGCTGGATGATCCGGGGACGTATTTCATCATTGAGTCCGCCCCGGTGGTGACCGGCGAAGATCTGGTAGACGCGCAACCGTCGTTTGATCAGAACGGTCGTCCGGCGGTAAGTTTCCGCTTTAATACCTCGGGTGCGCGTAAATTTGGCGATTACACCGCCGAGAACATCGGCAGCCCGTTTGCCATTGTTCTGGACGAAGAAGTTGTCAGCGCACCGACGATTCAGTCGCATATTCCTGGTGGCTCGGGCATCATCACCGGTAATTTCACGCTCGAGGAGAGCACTCGGCTGGCGGTATTGCTGCGCGCGGGCGCCTTGCCTGCGGAACTGACATTCCTTGAGGAACGCACCATTGGCCCGGAACTGGGGCAGGACAGCATTGATGCCGGTAAAATTGCCACCGTTGTGGCCTTTGCTGCGGTGCTGATCTTTATGACGCTCAGCTATGGTCTGTTTGGTATATTCGCAAATATCGCACTTATTATTAACGTCGCGATGATCTTTGCGCTGCTGTCTTTGGTGGGCGCTACGCTGACTTTGCCGGGCATCGCCGGGATCGTGTTGACCGTTGGTATGGCGGTGGATGCCAATGTGCTGGTGTTTGAACGTATTCGCGAAGAGCTAAAAACCGCGCGGGGACCGGCGCGGGCGATTGAACTGGGTTATGAAAAGGCCCTGAGCGCGATCATGGATGCCAACGTGACCACGTTCATCACGGCGCTGATCCTGTTTATCATGGGTTCGGGGCCGGTGCGTGGTTTTGCGATAACGCTGGGTCTTGGTATTCTGACGTCCGTGTTTACGGCCATTTTCGTCACCCGTCTGTTGATCGTGACATGGTTTGACCGACGCCGCCCAAAAACGATCGAGGTGTGATATGAGACTTAGACTTGTTCCCAAAGAAACCTCGTTCGACTTTTTCAAACACTGGAAATTGTGGCTGGGCTTTTCGGCCTTCCTGATGGTGCTGGGCTTTACGTCTTTCATGCTTCAGGGGCTGAATTTCGGCATCGACTTTCGCGGCGGCACAACGATCCGTACCGAAAGCAGCCAAGCTCTGGATGTGGCGGCTTACCGGAGCGCCATTGATGCGCTTGACCTGGGTGATGTGACCATCACCGAAGTGTTCGATCCGACCTTTGAAGAGGATCAACACGTCGCCATGATCCGCATTCAGGCCCAAGACGGTGAGCAGGCCGGGACCAGCACCATGATCGACGATGTGCGGGTTGCCTTGCAGGCTGTGTCGCCGGATATCGTGTTTCAGTCGGTTGAATCCGTTGGCCCGAAAGTGTCCGGTGAGCTGACCAAAACCGCGGCTTTGTCTGTTGTTGCGGCGATTGGCGCGGTTCTGATCTATATCTGGCTGCGGTTTGAATGGCAGTTTGCCTTGGGCGCGGTGGCCGCATTGGTGCATGACGTGGTCCTGACCATTGGCGTGTTTTCCGAACTTCAGATCAAATTCGATCTGGCGATCATTGCCGCCTTGCTGACCATCGTTGGCTATTCGCTGAATGATACGGTGGTGGTGTTTGACCGGGTGCGTGAAAACCTGCGCAAATACAAAAAAATGTCGCTGGCAGAGGTGTTGAACCTGTCGATCAATGGCACGCTTAGCCGGACGGTGATGACCTCGGTTACCACGTTACTGGCGCTGATTTCGCTGTATGTGCTGGGTGGCGACGTGATCCGCGGCTTTGTGTTTGCAATGATCTGGGGCGTCATCGTCGGAACCTACTCTTCGGTCTTTGTCGCCTCCTCGATCCTGCTGTATCTTGGGGTCAAACGCGATTGGTCCAAGCCGGACAATACCGCTGGTAACCAATACGCCAATATTGATGCTTAATGATCTGGGCCAGTTACTGGCCCAGACACTTGCTACGCCCGGGCTGATCTGGATCGTCCTGATGACGCTTTTGGCGGGGCTGGTTTATGGTTTTGCAGGCTTTGATGCGGACTTGGTGTTCATGCCGGTGGTCACCGCAATCATCCCGGTAGAACTGGCCGTGGCGGCGTTTTCCGTTTCGGCATTGGCGTCATTTGTGTCCCTGGTGCCGCGCGCCTGGAAACAGGCGGATCGCCCGGCGGTTGGCATGATGATTGTCTGCGCGGCTCTGGCGCTTCCTGTTGGTATCTACATTTTACGCAGCAATGACGTGACCACCATGCGGTGGGCGGTGCTGGGTGTGACCACCTTTACCCTGATCGCGCTGATGGCCGGCTGGCGGTATACGGCGAAACCCGGACCGGTAACGTGGGCGGGCGTGGCGTTGGGCACCGGGCTGGTTGGTGGCGCCACCGGGTTGGTTGGGCCGATTATGATTCTGTTTCAGCTGGGCGGGCAGGACACCATTGAACGCAGTCGCGCCAACACGCTGGTGTTTTTGACCACAACCGGGCTGCTGATGGCGCCGTTGTTGGCATTGCAGGGCATGCTTGGCCCTGAGGCGCTGATGCTGGGGCTGCTGCTGGTTGTGCCATATGGTGTGGCCTCGCTGGTCGGGCAGGCATTTTTTTACCCGACAAAGCGGGGGCTTTATCGCACCATCGCCTATGGTATCATTGCACTGGCGGTCCTGCTGGGCCTGCCGATTTTTCATTGAATGGAATAGCCAATGATCCTGAACGAAGTCACATATGACGACGCCAAACCAGTCGAGGGCTATGGCCCCGGGTTTTTCCGCATCGCAGGCGAAGTGTTTCAAGGTCCGATCCTGACGCAGATATCGGGCACCAAAGGCTGGGGTGGCTACGGTGATCTGACGCCGTTGCTGGTGTTGGATGTTGACGTGCTGTTTGTTGGTACCGGCGTCGAGATGGCCCATATTCCGTCTGAGATGCGCGCGCCAATTGAGGCGGCTGGCATTGGCGTTGAGGTGATGAGCACGCCATCGGCCTGTCGCACCTATAACGTGCTGCTGTCCGAAGGTCGGCGCGTCGCCCTGGCCGTTATCCCGGTGTGAGTGAGGCGGTATGACCCTGACTGTCAGCAACCTGACCATCGCGCGCGGCGGGCTTTTGGTTCTGGAGGGCCTGAATTTCGCAGTGCATCCCGGTCAGGCATTGGTGGTGCGCGGCCCCAATGGCATCGGCAAAACCACTTTGCTGCGCACATTGGCAGGGTTGCAGCCGCCGGTACGCGGGCAGATTACCGCAGATGACGAGGCAATTGCCTATGCCGGTCATGCGGATGGCATCAAACCTACGTTATCAGTGCGTGAAAATCTGAGCTTTTGGGCGAGCGTTTTTGGCGTCAATGACATCGCCCCGGCGTTGTCGGCCTATGATCTAGACGATCTGTCAGAACGTGCGGCCGGAACATTATCGGCGGGGCAGAAACGCCGTCTTGGCCTGTCGCGGCTGCTGGTCACCGGGCGGCCGATCTGGGTTTTGGACGAACCGACCGTGTCGCTGGACGTCAGCGCGGTTGCGATGTTTGCTGACGCTGTGCGCGCGCATCTGGCGGGCGGCGGCAGCGCCATCATCGCCACTCATATCAATCTGGGCCTTGAGGCCATGCTGCTCGATGTTGGACCGTTTCGCGCCAAATCGGTGCCGCTGGATGATTTTGACGGGGTGTTTTTATGATTGCCCTGTTGCTGCGTGATCTGAAATTGGCGTTTCGCGCTGGCGGTGGCTTTGGCCTTGGGCTGGCGTTTTTCCTGATTGTTACCGTGTTGGTGCCGCTAAGCGTTGGACCGCAAACCAGCCTGTTGGCCCTTATTTCGCCGGGTATTCTGTGGCTTGGGGCGTTGTTGGCCAACCTGTTGTCGCTGGATCGGTTGCTGGCGCTAGACTGGGAGGACGGATCACTTGACCTGTTGGCCACAGCGCCTCTGCCGCTTGAGGCGGCACTGAGCATCAAGGCGCTGGCGCATTGGTTGACCACCGGGTTGCCGTTGGTATTGGTGGCGCCGCTGCTGGGGGTGTTGCTGAACCTGCCAAGCGCGGGGTTCGGCTGGCTGGTGATTTCGCTGTTGCTGGGCACCCCGGCATTGTCGGTGATCGGCACCTTTGGCGCGGCACTGACCGTCGGGTTGAAACGTGGCGGGTTGTTGTTGTCGTTGCTGGTGCTGCCGCTGTATGTGCCGACGCTGATTTTTGGCGCCGAAGTGGCACGACGCGGCGCAATGGGAATGGAGGCCACTACGCCGTTGTTGATGTTGGCCGGCATCACGGCAGCGGCCGTGGCATTGCTGCCATATGCGAGTGCGGCGGTGCTGCGCGTCAATCTGCGCTAGGTCGGGCAATTGTGCTTGGCCGTAAGACGTCCTAGATAGCTGGTATGTCAATCTGGGAATATGCAAATCCGCGAAAGTTTCTGACCACCAGCGAACGGCTGTTGCCGTGGCTGTGGGGGTTGGCCTTGGCGTGCCTTGTGCTTGGGCTTACCTGGGGTTTTTTCTATACGCCGAATGAGGCCCGACAGGGCGCCACGGTCAAGATTATCTATCTGCATGTGCCCGCCGCAATGCTGGCGATCAATGCTTGGGTGATGATGCTTGTGGCCTCGCTGATTTGGCTGGTGCGGCGTCACCACGTCAGTGCGCTGGGGGCCCGTGCAGCGGCACCTATTGGTGCGGTGATGACGCTGATTGCGCTGATCACTGGCGCGATCTGGGGGCAGCCGATGTGGGGCACATGGTGGGAATGGGATCCGCGTCTGACGTCATTCCTGATTCTGTTTCTGTTCTACCTTGGTTATATCGCCCTGTGGCAAGCCATTGATAACCCTGACACGGCGGCCGATCTGACCTCGGTTCTATGTTTGGTGGGATCGGTGTTTGCGCTGTTGTCGCGCTATGCGGTGAATTTCTGGAATCAGGGGCTGCATCAGGGCGCGTCTCTGAGTCTGGATAAAGAAGAACATGTGGCGGATGTGTTCTATTTTCCGTTACTGGTCTGCATTACCGGGTTTACTTTATTGTTTATTGCACTGGTGCTGTACCGCACCGGAACCGAAATTCGTGCCCGCCGGATGTTGGCGTTACTGGCACGGGAAAGGGCGGGGGGCTGATGCCTGATCTGGGAAAATACGGCGACACGGTGTTGTCGGCCTATGGCGTGTCGATCGCGCTGTTGTTGGTGCTGGTTGGGCTTAGCCTCTGGCGCGGGCGGCAGGTGCGCGCTGCGTTGGCCGACGTTGAAGAACGGGCCAAGCGCAATGGCTAAAATCAGTCCTTTGATGATCGCGCCACCTTTGGTGTTTGCAGCCTTTGTCGCGTTGGCCGCAATTGGCATGATGCGGGATAATCCCAACGGGTTGCCATCAACCTTTATTGGTCAACCTGCGCCGACGATTACCGACAAGGCGTTGGGCGATTACCCGTCAATCACCGCGACTGATCTGGCCGATGGCGAGATTTCGATTGTTAATTTCTGGGCCAGCTGGTGCCCGCCTTGCCGCGCCGAACATCCAAGGCTTTTGGCGTTTCAGGCAGAGGGGCTCAAGGTGTTGGGCGTGAACTTTAAGGATAGTGAGGCCGACGCTCTGAGTTATCTTGAGGACGAGAAAAACCCGTTTCGTCGATTGGCGTTTGATGCCAAAGGGCGTACGGCGATTGACTGGGGCGTGTCTGCGCCGCCTGAGACATTTATTGTCAGTGGCGACGGCGCTGTGTTGTTTCGGTTTGTCGGGCCGTTGGTTGGCAGTGCCTATGAGCAGCTGTTCCTGCCAGCGCTAGAGGCGGCGCAATCTGAGTAGAGCGCAGGAGCCTCCGGCGGGGATATTTTAGGAAAATAGAAAAGGTTTGAGCGTCAGTTGAAAATTGACAGTTTGAGCTCTAGTCCGGTGCCAAGCCAGATGCCGTGATCGCGGTGGTCCGCGAGACCGTTGCCGGTTTCAGGGTGGGCGAAGACGATCAGCCCACCGCGGTTGAGCGTTAGCCATGGCAACAAATCAACAAATTGCGCAGGCGAAGCCGCCAGTTGGCAGGACCACATTGGATGTGGTCCCACCGTTTTTTCATGCACACGCCCCATGGTGACACCAAACAACCCCGCCGCCTGTTGGCAAAGCGCGCGGGCCTGTTCGACGGTATTGGCGTCGAAATAGACATGCGCGTGATAGGCGGTGATTGTGTTGGGGGCGGGCATTGGATTTAACTCTTGGCCAGGTTGCGCAGCACGTAATGCAGCACACCGCCGTTTTCGATATAGTCAATCTCAACAGCGGTATCGATCCGGCATTTCAGGGTGATGGTTTTCTCGCTGCCATCGGGGAAGGTGATGGTGCAGGGCACCTCGGCCAGCGGGGTCACGGTATCAAGCCCATGAATCGCAACCGTTTCGTCACCGGTCAGGCCCAGCGTTTTGCGGCTGTCACCACCGGTGAACTCAAACGGGATCACGCCCATACCAACCAGATTTGAGCGGTGAATACGCTCAAAGGTTTCGGCGATCACCGCCTTGACGCCGAGCAGCGCCGTGCCTTTGGCCGCCCAGTCACGCGATGATCCGGCACCGTATTGTTCGCCACCAAAGATCACCAGCGGTGTGCCGTTTTCCTGATAGGCCATCGCCGCATCAAAGATCGCCATTTGCGTGCCATCGGGGCCTTTGGAATAACCACCTTCGACGCCGCCATCGACATTGGCCAGCATCTCATTTTTGATGCGAATGTTGGCGAATGTGCCGCGCATCATCACCTGGTGGTTGCCGCGTCGCGAGCCATACGAGTTGAATTCGCGCTGTGGCACCTGATGGTTGGTCAGATACTGACCCGCTGGGGTGTCTGCGGTGAACGACCCGGCAGGCGAGATGTGGTCGGTGGTGATCATGTCGCCGAGCAGGGCCAGAACCTTGGCACCATCGATGTTTTCGATCTTTTTGGTGGCCATGGTGATGCCCTGAAAATAGGGCGGGTTCTGCACATAGGTGGACGCGGGTGGCCAGTCATAGGTCTGCTGGTCGGTGGTTTGCACCGCTTGCCATTTCTCGTCGCCTTTGAACACATCAGCGTATTTGGACAGGAACGCCTCGCGGGTTACGGTTTTCTCAACCAGATCGGCAATCTCTTTGTTGGTTGGCCAGATGTCGCGCAGATAGACGTCGTTGCCGTCTTTGTCTTGTGCGATCACGTCTTCCATCAAGTTGATGTCAAGCGTCCCGGCGATGGCATAGGCCACGACCAGAGGAGGCGAGGCCAGATAGTTGGCGCGCACATCAGGTGAAATCCGGCCTTCAAAGTTGCGGTTGCCCGACAACACCGAAGTGGCGACCAGATCACCATCGGCAATGGCGCGGCTTAGTTCCGGCTGGATTGGGCCAGAGTTGCCGATACAGGTGGTGCAGCCATAGCCCACAAGGTTAAAGCCAAGCGCATCCAGATCCTTTTGCAGACCGGCAGCCTCAAGATAGGCCGACACAACCTGTGAGCCTGGGGCCAGCGAGGTTTTCACCCAAGGTTTACGGTTCAGACCCAAAGCCGCGGCTTTGCGCGCCACAAGACCGGCGCCGATCATCACGTAGGGGTTGGATGTATTGGTGCAAGAGGTGATCGAGGCAATAACAATTTTGCCGCTTTCCATGGTGTAATCTTCGCCGTCAACAACGACCTCTTTGCCCATCGGACGCTTGAAGGTGTTTTCCATTTCGTTGTGGAACGCGGTCTGGCCATTGACCAGAGCCACGTAATCTTGTGGCCGTTTCGGGCCAGAAATGGCAGGCACAATGGTGCCCATATCCAACGACAACGTGTCAGTATAGGTCGGCGCATAATCGTCGCCACGCCACATGCCGTTGGCCTTGGCATAGGCCTCGACCAGCAGAACGCGGTCTTCATCGCGGCCAGTATTGCGCAGATAGCGCAGGGTTTCGCCGTCAATCGGGAAGAAACCACAGGTGGCGCCGTATTCTGGTGCCATGTTGGCGATGGTCGCACGATCGGCCAGCGGCAGATTATCAAGACCCGCACCGTAAAATTCAACGAATTTGCCGACCACGCCCATGGCGCGCAACAGTTCGACAACTTTCAGCACCAGATCGGTGCCGGTGGTGCCTTCGACCATAGCGCCAGTCAGCTCAAAGCCGATGACTTCGGGGATCAGCATGGAAATCGGCTGGCCCAGCATCACGGCCTCGGCCTCGATACCGCCAACACCCCAGCCCAGAACGGCGACGCCGTTGACCATAGTGGTGTGGCTGTCAGTGCCGACGAGCGTGTCGGGATAGGCGACTTCGTTGCCGTCCTGATCGGTGTCGGTCCAGACGGTTTGCGACAGGTATTCCAGGTTAACCTGATGGCAGATGCCGGTTCCGGGGGGCACAACGCGGAAGTTGTTAAAGGCGCTCTGGCCCCATTTCAGGAATGTATAACGCTCAAGGTTACGCTCGTATTCACGTTCAACATTAAACTGGAACGCACGCGGATTGCCGAACTCGTCAATCATAACCGAATGGTCAATGACCAGATCAACCGGGTTCAGCGGGTTGATTTTCTGCGGATCGCCACCCAGCGCAACGATACCATCGCGCATCGCGGCCAGATCAACGACCGCCGGAACACCGGTGAAATCCTGCATCAATACGCGGGCCGGGCGATAGGCGATTTCGCGCGGGTTCTTGCCGCCATTGGTGGCCCAATCGGCAAACGCCTTGATGTCGTCGACCTGAACGGATGTGCCGTCTTCAAACCGCAGCATGTTTTCCAACACGACTTTCAATGCGGCGGGCAGCTTGCTGAAATCACCCAGGCCGGCCTCGGTGGCGGCGGAGATGGAATAATATGAAATGGTCTTGCCGTTCTGCGTAAGCGTCTTACGCGTCTTGGCGGTGTCCTGTCCGACAGTGATGGGCATTGGGTGGCCTCCCTCGTGAGTGTCGTTGAAATGGGAATGTGCTGGGCGCTATTTGCCTCAGTCAGCGGCGTCATTCAATAGCTATAACGCCGTGTGCGTCGTTTTGTATACCATTGCACACAATTAAATCGAATGATGCCTTTCACCTTTGTCTCAAGAAACCTTGATTAGCATTTCAATCGAACGGCAGCTAAACCAAAGGCGAAAAACAGGAATATATGAACTGATGAAATGTGTTCTCACCATCTTTGCTGCACTTTACCTCGCCCTTGCCGCCCCGGTTTTGGCGCAGGACAGCCCCGTTGTTGTGGAATTGTTCACCTCGCAGGGGTGCTCGTCCTGCCCACCTGCGGACAAATTGATGCAAAAACTGGCGGCGCGTGATGACGTGATCGCGCTGGCATTACATGTGGACTACTGGGATTATATCGGCTGGAAAGACGTCTATGCCGATCCTGAAAATGCCCGTCGGCAACGGCTGTACGCCCAAGCGTCCGACCGGCGCATGGTTTATACACCGCAGATGGTGATCAACGGTCAGGAAGACGTGATTGGCACCCATGTAATGGAACTGACCGACCTGATTGCCGAGCACAAAGCCGCCCCACAACATGTTCGGGTGTTGGCGACACGCAAAGGTTCAAAGGTGCTGGTACAGGTCGAAAACATTGATGGAACCAAACTTGATGGGCCGTTGATGGTGCAATTGGTGCGGTATACGCCATCGCATGAAATCGACATTACCCGGGGTGAGAATGCCGGTAAGCGGATGAAATATACCAATGTTGTCGATGATCTGAGCGTCATTGGCCGTTGGAACGGTCGAACGCCGCTAAAACTAACCGCCCGGCTGGATGACAACAGCCCGGCGGTTGTGCTGGTGCAGTACAAAGGCCCCGGGGCCATTGTTGCGGCGGTGCGCGTGAACTAAACCCAGCCGCTTAGCTGCGATAGGTTTCGCGGTGCCAGACATATAGGCCGGCACCTACGATCACCAACGCCCCGACGATGGTCCACGTGTCGGGGTATTCGGCGAAAAATACCACGCTCCAGATCGCGGCGAATATCAGGCCAACATAGGTATAGGGGGCGAGCATGGCGGCCTCGCCCAACGAAAACGCGCGGATCAGTGCCATTTGGCCGATTGTTCCACAGACGATGATTGCGGCGATCAGCATTAGAGACGTGGCATCCGGGGTTTTCCAGGCAAACGGCACGGCAATGCTCAACAATACGGTGCCAACCAGGCCGGTGTAAAACAGCGAAGTCCAGACGCTTTCGCTGCTGCCCACCTTGCGGGTTAATAGCGCGTAGCCCGAATAACAGACGGCGGCGGCCAGCGGGAACAGGGCCGAGGTCGAAAACACATCGCTGCCGGGGCGGATGATGATCAATGCGCCACATAGGGCCACAAGGATGCCAATGATGCGGCGCGGGCCAAGGGTTTCGCCCAGAAACGCGGCAGCGCCAAGAGTGATCAGCACCGGATTTATTGACATCAAGGCGGCGGCGTCAGTGAGCGCGATGAGGCTAATGCCGGTAAAGAAAAATGCGGTTGCGCCCATCAGCAGCAAGGATCGCAGGAATTGTGTGACCGGGTATTTGGTGCGCACCACGGTTTTCAGACGCGGCGCCACAAGGATCATTACCAACAGCATTTGTCCGGTGTAGCGAGCCCAGAGGGTTGGCAACACACCTATGCGCGGGGCTAAGGATTTGACGGATGCATCCATCAACGTGAATAGAAAGATCGCCAATACGACAAAAAGTATTGCCTGATTGCGTTCTGACATTGCCGCGATCAAAGGGGCCACACATGCGCCGCGCGCCGGGAATAGGGGTGTTGGTTGGACATTATGGCGGGGCAGTACAATGCAAAGTTACTGAGAGTCATTGACCTCTGATAGGGGGGAATTCGGGCACTGTCCATAACCTGCTGGCTGTGGGAATCTTCGCGCGAAATGCGTCAGGATTTGCCCGCTTTGGTTTGTTCTGATCGGTCTGGCCTGCTTGGTTTCAATGAGGTTTGGCTCAGTGTTATTCCTCTTTTTCTGGTTCGACCTGCACATTTAGCTGAATGTCGCCCGCCAGCTCCAGACGACGGATGGCGGCGATAACAGCCGTCATGGCGGTTTCACCATCGAGCAACGCCACTGTGCCGCGTTCCGTCATCTCTTCGCGTAAGGAATCGGCCATGCGGGTTGAGGTGTTGGAGAGCAGGAATTCGGCGGTTTCTGCAAAATCTCCGGATTTCGCGGCCTGTAATGCTGTGACCAGAATGGCCTGTTCGACCTCGCGCGTCAGTTTTGGCACATCGCGTGCCGCCAGCCGGGCAGGGACGTGGGCAAAGGTGAAAATTGTACGCCGCACCGCGTTGGCAAAATCTTCATCCGCCTCGTCCAGTCCGCTGAGCAGATCATCGCGGGTCAGTGCGGTTGAGAGGTTGAGGATCGCGCCAATGCGTTCGTCTGGCCCATCGTCAAATGCAACAATGGGTTTCAGGTCCAGCTGGCCGGCCAATGCCAACCCGATACGGTCCACCGTTTCTGGCGTCACAGAGCCGGTCCGCGATACCGCCAAGGTAATGCGGCGGGCCAGTGGTCCGGGCATTTTTCCCAACATGGCGGCGGCCGATTCTACGTCCAGTTTGGACAGCAGCACAGCGGCCACTTCGATGCTCTCGGCGCGGGCAAGCTCAACCAGTTCTTCGGTGGGAAGGCCGCGCAACCGTTCCCACGGATCACCGGCCTGGCGCACACCCGCCTCTTTGCGCAGGCGCGCCGCCGTTTGTGGGCTGATTTTGCCGTCCATCGCCGTCAGTGCTCCGGCAAGGCCATTGGGAAAGGACAGGCCGACGCCATCCAACGTGTCGGCAAATTCCTGAACAACCGCGGCCAGCGTTGTGCGATCAACCATCCCCATTTTGCCCATTTGCTTGGTCAGCAGCGCCTGCAGATCCTCGGGCAGTTCCTCAAGCGGCAAATCGGCGCCTTCGTTGAGCAATAATCGTACCACCACCGCCGCCTTGGCACGGCCATTCAACACCTTGGCAACAGGGTTTTTTTTCGGCGTACCCGGTGCCACGTCTTGCATTGGTCCCCGGGTGATTGCCACTTCGTTTTGCATGATGATGCCTTTGCTGCTCAACCTTAGTAGGAGCCTAATCGCAAAAGGCTGAATATTTGGCTAAAGCGCTCTACAAAAAACACCACCCGCACAGACAAAAACTCCCGCCCCCCTGCGTGGGTCCGGGCGTTTTGAAATTGGCCAAAATTCGCGCGCCCCACCGCCACAAAGGGCAGGGCGCAAAGACGATTAATAGCTGTAGGTCAGGCCAGTGCGAATCGCCTCGCGTAATGAGGCTTCGGCCCAGGTGCCGCTCCCGCCACGTGCCTTGATTTCATGCCATTGGGCGATGGCGCCATCGGTATTGCCATCCTCAATAAACCCCTGACCCATATAAGAGCGCGCCAGAATGTTGTCGGGATTGCGATCAATCGCGTCCTGATAAAACACCCGCGCCAGATCGCCGTTGCCCATTTTGCGATGGGTAAAGCCCCAATAGGTCAGCACCCGATCATCGTCTTGATCTGACATCACCCGTAAAACATCTTGTGCATCCTCATAGCGTCCAGCGTAGGCCAGTTCGCGCACGGCCTTGTACAGGGTGCCGTCATCCAGCGATGTGCCCTGTGGGTTCACGCAAGACTTGGTCTTTTTGTCCCAAACTTTGACACCCTTACAATTGGCGGTTGTTTCGGTGGTGGGAGGAGGGCTCGTACTGGTTCCGGTGTCATCGCTGCCAGCGGCAAACGCAACGCCGGGGAGGCCTAAAATCAGGGCAAGAACAAATCGCATGGGGAAAACTCCACTATTAAAAATAATTATTGGTATAGCATAACGCCATAACCGCGAAACTACCCGGTATTCGTTGCTGCCTCTTATCAAAATACAGTGAGAATAATGTCAGCCTGTGGTCTGTCCAACACAGTTGCCTGCCTCGGCGCTCAAGACGGTTCCGGGCACGCAGGATTGCGCCTGCCCATCGTGACCAGAACAAGATGCATAAGATGCCGCCGGCAATACGGTTAGGGCCAGTCCAATCAATAGGGTTTTAAATGGCATGATATGTCTCCAGCTGGGGGTCTGAAATATCCACCCAGCATAGAGCATTTTAACATTCGCACCAAGTGTTTCGCCTGAATGGGGCGCATTTAGGCGAAAACGGGTCAGTCGCC
This sequence comes from Granulosicoccus sp., assembly GCA_047623555.1. Classification (GTDB taxonomy): domain Bacteria; phylum Pseudomonadota; class Alphaproteobacteria; order Rhodobacterales; family Rhodobacteraceae; genus NORP181. The sequence goes on along the minus strand of JBLHMP010000038.1, from coordinate 2,846 downwards.
AAACACACGGGCAAAAATCGTGTCGACGTGTTTGGTGTGATAGGCAAGGTCGAATTTCTCTTCGATCTCGTCAGCGCCAAGCGCCGCTATAACATCGGCATCAGCGAGCAATTCGGTTTTGAAATCGGCGCCCTGTTCCCAGACCTTCATTGCGTTGCGCTGTACCATTTTATAGGAATCTTCGCGGCTGACACCGGCCTGTGTCAGCGCCAAAAGAACCCGCTGTGACATCACAAGGCCACGGAATTTATTCATGTTTGCCAGCATGTTATCCGGATAAATCACCAGCTTGTCGATCATCCCGGTCAGACGCGCCAACGCGAAATCTAGGGTAATTGTTGTATCCGGGCCAATGTTACGTTCAACCGAGGAATGCGAAATGTCACGTTCATGCCAAAGCGCGACATTTTCCATCGCAGGGATCACAGCCATACGCACCAGACGCGCCAGACCGGTCAGGTTTTCGCTGAGCACCGGGTTGCGTTTATGCGGCATCGCTGACGATCCTTTTTGACCCTTTGAGAAAAACTCTTCGGCCTCAAGAACCTCGGTGCGCTGCATGTGGCGGACTTCGATTGAGATGTTTTCGATGGATGACCCAACAACGCCAAGGGCGGCAAAAAACGCGGCATGGCGGTCGCGTGGGATCACCTGGGTGCTGATCGGTTCTGGCGTCAGGCCCAGTTTTTCACAGACATGCGCCTCGACCGCCGGGTCGATATTGGCGAAAGTACCAACCGCGCCGGAAATGGCGCCGGTGGCGATTTCACTACGGGCGGTGATCAGCCGGGTCAGGTTGCGGTCCATTTCGGCATAAAAACGCGCAAATGTCAGGCCCATTGTGGTTGGTTCGGCGTGGATCGCATGGGAACGGCCAATGCGAATGGTGTCTTTATGTTCAATCGCGCGGCGTTTCAGGGCGGCCAGCAGCGCCTTGAGATCGTCAATCAGAATGTCAGAGGCACGGACCAGTTGCAGGTTGAACGTGGTGTCCAGAACGTCAGAACTGGTCATGCCCTGATGTACAAAGCGGGCCTCATGGCTGCCGACGATTTCGGACAGGTGGGTCAGAAAGGCGATGACGTCGTGTTTGGTCACGGCCTCGATTTCGTCAATGCGGGCGACGTCAAATTCAACGTCTTTGGCCTTCCACACTGCGTCGGCATTCTCGCGCGGGATCACACCCAGATCGGCCATGGCGTCACAGGCGTGCGCCTCAATTTCAAACCAGATGCGGAATTTTGCTTCCGGGCTCCAGATGGCGACCATGTCAGGGCGGGAATAACGAGGAATCATAAGTGAGCAGCACCTTATTGTGATTTTTCGGGGGGTACGCCGTCTCATAGACCGAGCCGGGACGCGCAACAAGCCACCAGAAGCCATGAGGCCGCGAGAATGAGGGTGTTTGCGCTGTTTTGGCCCTTTGATCCACATTTGCCGCAGCCCAGGGCTGCACGGCGTTGCAAAAGGGATGGCGTGCGCGGCGAATTGGGGGCGGGGATTTCCGGTTTCCAAGCCAGCTTTGCAGGCCAATACGCATATGCCCAGCGCCAGTCGGACCAGATCGCGAAACAGACGGTTCAGATGTTGTAGACAGCGACCGGCGCGCGTGGCAAATGGTGGCGACATTGCATAAAGGCTAAGCTATGACCCCTTCGTTTTTGTCGATTGCGACGCGTATTGTACCTTTAGTGTTGACGATTGGGCTACTTGGCACGCAAGCCGCAGCAGAGGTGCCCATCACCTATACCGATGCTGGGCGTGCGCTGTTTCGCTTTGATGCGCCGGATTTCTGGAGCATCCGCACCGGTGGCGCGCGTTTACTAAGCGCGCCGGACACCGAAGAAAAACGCGATGTCAGCCGTCTTATTGGCCTGAAACCAACCCGCGATCCGCATGTCTGGGTTGGGTTTGTGTCGCCTCAAGGCATCAGTAATTTTAAGCAAGGCATCGAATATCTGCGTGATATCGGCCCGTCACTGGTCAAAGATCCGGTCACAATTAGCCGTAAGGACAAACGGGTTAACGGGTTAAAGGCAGCGTCGTTTGCCGGCACTGGTCAACGTGACGGCAAAACAGTGAACTATACTGCGGTGCTGATTGATCTGCCGGGTAATCGCATTGCGGTGTCGGTTGTTGTGATCGAGCCGGGGGCCGACGCCGAGACGCTAGACGCGGTTAACGCGATATTTAGTTCATTCCGCGCTGCGCGATAAGGAGATTTGAGATGATGACACTGACCTTGCGCAAAATACTGACCAGCTTTGGGCTGGTTGCGTCGCTCACCGTTCTTTCGGCCTGCGAGCCGGGGACCACGTCGGCCAGCGCGTCGCTTTATTACGATTCAGTCATGTGGAACGACTATTACCATGGTCGCCCGCCAGTGAATGCGCACCCGCCACGGCCCCCGGTCCCCCCAATCGCCAGACCGCCGCATGTGCGCCCGCCGATTCACCGGCCTCCGAGCACACGGCCAACGCCGCGCCGCCGCTAGGGTAGGGGCGGCGCGGTCATTCGCGGCGTCTTACGTTAACGGCTGCGGCGGGCCGGTCGCGTATTTGCAAAGGTGCGTGGACGGCCGAGGCTGTGTGGAAACGCATTTGATTGCGTGTTTTGTGTCTCTGCTTTTCCGTCTTTGACGTTTTCCCATTCCAAGAGCGTGATTTGTCCCAAATGGGGTCCTATTTGATCGAGTCGGGGCTTTGATAGGGAGTTCTGACCGATTTTTGGCGGTGTCCGGTTCAATTACACCCTCAACGCGGCCATCAAAGGGGCAATCCCGATGATTTTGAGGACTCGCTTGAAATTGTAAGCTAGGACATGCCGACTCATCTCGGCGGCGACCT